>DASUMY010000149.1:0-19332 GCA_036277435.1 Sulfuricurvum sp. | reverse complement strand
CATAGTAATGCAAAGAAGTAGTATCAGTAAAAAGTATCTGTGCTTCGTTGTAACCGATGGAAAGTCCGCTGATCTGTGCGATCAACAGGATAGTATGAAGCGTTAATAAAAGAAAAAGAGGAGCTGCCGTTCTCATAACTTCAAGAAATTATTGAGAATCTCATGGCCGAATTCACTCATAATCGATTCAGGATGGAACTGCACTCCGTAAATCGGTTTATCCTTGATCTGCAACGCCATAATTTCATGATCATCTTCACTGTATGCCGTCGGGATAATGGTTTCCGGAAGATTTTCCTGTTCCACAATTAAGGAATGATACCGCGTTGCCGTAAACATCTCCGGCAACTTATTAAAAATCGGGGTATTCCCCTGACGTACCATTTTGGAGGTTTTTCCATGCATCATTCGTTTTGCACGTACGACATGCCCTCCAAATACCTGTGCGATACTTTGGTGTCCTAAACATATCCCTAAGATAGGAATCTTATCCGAAAAATACCGAATGGCTTCAAGCGTTACACCCGCGTCATCCGGAGTAGCAGGCCCCGGGGATATAATCAGTTTTTCCGGATGAAGTGCTGCAATCTCCTCTACACTCATTTCATCATTACGGATGATTTTTAAATCCGCACCCAGTTCAAGACAATACTGAACGATGTTATAGGTAAAACTGTCATAATTATCAATCATTACTATCATCGTTTCTCCTCTACCAAGCTTTAATCACATTATACAAGCTATCGCGTTCAACTGGGGCAAAGCCGCTGTTCTTTATTAAAGCAACATATTCCTGCAAGTTGATTCCATGCGCGCTCGCAGCGCCTGCTGCTGAGTTGATGGACTCTTTTTCTATCGTTCCGTCTAAATCATTGGCCCCAAATTCCTGGGCGACCAGTGCCAAATTGACTGTAGATGTCACCCAGTACGCTTTTAAATTAGGGACATTATCCAATATTATACGGCTGATCGCGTAGGTTTTTAAAATTTCATGCGCCGTAATAAATTCTTTGACATTTAAAAAATTGTTTTCGGTTTGATACACGAGAGGAATAAAACAGTTAAATCCGCCCGTCATATCTTGCAAATCACGTATACGCATCATATGATCGACACGATGAACACGTTCTTCAACATGGCCAAAAAGCATCGTGACATTCGATTTCATCCCACGTTCATGCCACTTGCGATGAATTTCAAGCCACTGCTGTGAATTTACTTTTCCTTTACAAATATAATCGCGTACCGTTTCATCGAATATTTCCGCACCCCCGCCCGGCATCGAATCAACACCGTTAGCGATCATTAAATCCAAAATTTCATCGTAGCTTTTACCGTATTCTTCAGCTAAAAAATGTACCTCAGCTGCCGTGAGTGCTTTGATGTGCAATTGCGGATGACGTTCTTTTATTTTTCGAAACACTTCAAGATACCACTCCAGCCCCGTTTCTGGGTTATGAGCCGATACGATATGCACCTCAGATATACCGCGTGACGCTATGTCATCGGTAATCGCCACAATTTCATCATGACTCATTGTGTAAGGCTTAGGATTTTTTCGACTGGCACTGTAGGCACAAAATTTACAGACGTCTTTACAAATATTGGTTGGATTGATGTGACGGTTGATGTTGAAAAAGGTTTGTTTGCCATGCAGTGCTTTACGACGCTCATCTGCAAGTTCACCAAGAGTGAAAATATCTAAATCATATAGCGAAACGGCTTCATCCATGGAGAGGCGTTCATGTCGCTTTACTTTCTCAATTACATTCATAGAAAATCTTTATTGCTTATTTTTTGACGCATTATAGCAAAAGAAAAAAGGTACAATATCCTCAAAAAGAAGTTAATATGAGCATTACAGAACATATTGAAGACCTCATCGAATCAAATGCCAGTGATTTTGAAATTTCCAAGCTTTTTAAAACCTCTATTCAAGACTATAAAAACTCATTATCCGAACTGTTTGAGCGCAACCAAGGGAAAGATTTTTTGGTTACCCATACCAAAGCATTGGATTCCATCATTGGTTTAATGTATAAAACCGTCTTACGTCGAATGTTTGGCAATTATCTCCCCATGCGCAGCAATATCCCCATTGCCCTGATTGCACTGGGAAGTTACGGGCGTGAACAGTTATGTGTTCACAGCGATATAGACCTCATGATCGTCTATGAAAAAAATGATGGCTATAACACCGCCGCAATTATCGAAAAATTTCTCTATCTGGCTTGGGATGCAGGATTAAAATTAGGGCACCGCGTTCATGAAACCGGAGATTTATTAAAAGCTTCCCGTGAAGACATCACGATAAAAACCGCATTGATGGAATCACGTCTCATCATCGGCTCACCCTTTACTTGGAATGCAACCCAAAATCGTCTCAGCCTGATTCGCAACGATAATCCGAAGGCATATGTCCTCGCCAAAATTGAAGAGGCGGAAATTCGGCGAACAAAATTTCCTTTTTCGATGCAGCCTCATATCAAAGAGGGGGTCGGAGGGTTACGCGACTCTCAACTGCTGTATTGGATTGCCAAAACCGTTTATGGGGTGAATTCATTAAAAGAGCTGACAGGAACACTCTTTAGTGAAGAACAATACCGAGAGTACCGTATGGCCTTGGAACTCCTCTTTCGGGTTCGCAGCGCCCTTCATCTTCTGACCGGCAAACAACAAGATCAGCTCGTTCTGGATTATATGCCGCGCATTGCCCGAATGCTCGGGTTTACGGATGAACGCCGACTGGTTACCAAACTTCTCGAAGCACAATGGCGTATCAATAACTTTACCCAAATTTATGTCAAAAAAATGGCTCGCATCTATCTGCATGATTCAGCGCGGATATCTGCCCTTCGTTCAAGTCGAATACGAAAGGGATTTTACGCTTTTAACAATACCCTCTACGCTTCCTATAATCTTCCGACTGTAGGTATAGATACATTATTAGATACCTTAATCGGCTTGAACGATCAAGAGTGGGAGTTTGACTCAAGTGTACTGTTTCACTTCACCTACACTACGATTAACCACCCGATAAAAGCGAAAACACATACATTACTGCGCAAGCTGTTTGAACGAGAACATCTCTATGTCATCCTCAAACTATTTTACGACGCAGGGATACTGCATCAGCTGATCGGCGCTTTCAAAAAAGTACTCCATTTACCGCAGTTTGACGGATATCACCACTATCCGGTCGATTTACATTCAATTAAATGTATTGAAGCCCTCGAATCGATTACAGATCCTAACGTTCAAGCTCTTTACAAACCGCTTAGTCTTGCTGACAAACTGCTATTGAAAGCTACTGTATTACTCCACGATACCGGGAAAGGACGTAAACAAGACCACAGTGAAGTAGGAGCAAAACTCATTGTCCCTTTTATCAAGAATCTTAAATTTCCAACACACCAATACGATCGTGCCGCTTTGTTGGTGCGGCATCACGTTCTCATGAGCAATGTTGCCTACCGCGAAAATATTTACCATGAAAAAACACTGTATCAATTTATGTCCAAGATTAAAACCCCTGAAAATTTGAAGCTCCTGTATATTTTAACCTATGCCGATATCAACGGGGTCGGCCCGGGTACCTATACCAGCTTTGGTGCCAATTTGCTCCATGAACTCTATGAAGCATCTCTCGAAGTCGCTTCTCAAAGTGATCGTATCACTGATGCGGTCAAACGGCAAAACAAAGAGCGAAGATTACTTAATGACTTTAATTTTTCAATCCTTAGCCGTACTGAACAGAAAAAAATTCTCTCCATCGAATCCAATCTCTTCTTTTTCAAACATACCCCGCACGAGATTATTGCCCTCTCCCAAGAAGCATTCAAGTGTCAAACTTTCACGTATCACTTAAGCATTGAAAGGGGGCTTATTATTCATATTTTTCGTCGCATTCCACTCAATTTAGGATATTTACTCGGAAAGCTGAGCTACCTCGATGTCGCTTCTATGGATATTTTCACCCTCTTTGACGGGGTTAAATATTTCAAAATCGAATTTTTACAATGCCCCAATGAAGGAAATATGGACGAAATCAAAACCGTCATTGAAGAGGCCTTTGATATGTCGAAAAAAATCACCATTCCAAAACCGATTATCAAACCCAAAGACATTACTTTGGATTGCGATCATTCCATCCTATACGCGCAACTCAATCTCAATACGACCAATCAACGCGGATTATTGGCCTATTTTGTTCAATTATTTGACGAAGCTAACATTAATATTGCTACTGCCAAGATTCACACGAATAAAAATATGGCACGTGACCACTTCTTAATCGAAAAACAAAACAGGATGTGCGATAATGCGCGTGAAATAATTGCTAAATTGGTAGGAGTGTAACTATGTGCGGTATCGTAGGATATATCGGAAGCAAACCCGTAAAACAAATTTTGATCGACGGGCTTCGTGAGCTTGAATATCGCGGCTACGATTCTGCCGGTATCGCTGTATTACAAAACCACCGATTTTCTCTTTTTAAAGCGGTTGGAAAACTGATCAATCTTGAAGAAAAAGCTAAAGAGTATGAGAGCAGCGGCTTTTCCGTCGGTATTGGGCATACACGTTGGGCAACCCACGGGAAACCAACCGAACTCAATGCCCATCCTCATTTGGGTGAAAACTCGTATGTTGTCCACAATGGCATCATCGAAAATTATCAAGAACTTAAAAATATGCTCTCGGGGCATGGCGTCGAATTTTTGAGCCAAACGGATACCGAAGTTATTGTTCATCTTTTCGAATTTCATCTCAAAACGGCAGCAACCGCCTTTGAAGCGTTTACCAAGACTCTGGCTGAACTGGAGGGTGCGTATGCGATCTTGCTCGTGAATGCGACGGCTAATGACACTATCTTTTTCGCAAAACACGGTTCTCCTATGATTTTGGGACGAAACACCGATGGAGATACCCTGTTTGGTTCTTCGGATGCTGCATTGATCGGCAAATGCAATGAAGTTATCTATCTCGAAGATGGCCATTACGGATATGCGTCCGCACAGAGCGTTGCTCTCTTTGACAGTAAAAACGAGCCTGTCACCCTTCGATTCACTCCTCTAAGCGAAAACAAGCTCTCCGCTCAAAAAGAAGGGTACCGCTTTTTTATGGAAAAAGAGATCTATGAACAAAGCACGGTTCTTTCCGATACGCTACTGGGACGTTTACGCGACGAAAGTATCTATTTTGAAGAATTAAACTCACAGCTTTTTGAGGGTATTAATGAAATAAAACTCTGCGCCTGCGGTACGAGCTACCATGCCGCCATGAGTGCCAGCTATCTGCTTGAACGTCACGCCAAAATCCGTACTTCGGTCGAAATTGCGAGTGAATTCCGCTATCGCGAACCTTTTTTAACTCCCGATACCTTATTTATTGTCATCAGTCAAAGCGGAGAGACCGCCGATACCCTCGAGAGCCTCAAAATGGCTAAAAAATTCGGCTTAAAAACCATGGTTATCTGTAACGTGGATAATTCATCCATGGTACGGCTTGCCGATGCGTCAATCCTTACACGCGCCGGAATTGAGAAAGGGGTCGCATCTACCAAAGCCTTTGCAACTCAAGTCTGTGTATTATGGATGCTCAGCCTTTATTTGGCGGGAGAACGAAAAACCCTTGAATCGACAGAAATTAAGCGACAGATTCACCTTTTGCGTTCCCTCCCCTCTACGGTAACCGTTGACCCTGCATTGCATGAGCAGTTGCGTCGCCTTAGCAAACGGTATCTTCACGGACATGGATTTTTCTTCATCGGACGCGATGTATTCTTTCCTCTCGCACTTGAGGGGGCCTTGAAGCTTAAAGAGATCAGTTACTTGCATGCCGAAGGGTATCCAAGCGGAGAGATGAAGCACGGTCCCATTGCCCTTGCCGATCCCGAACTTTTTACGATTGCGTTGCTTCCGCAACACAAGTTGTATGATAAGACCAAAAGTAACATCGAAGAGCTCAGTGCACGTGACTCTACTATCTGCTCTATTAGCCCCTTGGATTTTGACAAAGCCGATGATCATATCCGTACTAAAATGAGCGAGGACTACATGCTCGAATTCTTTGAAATGATGGTCGTTTTACAGTTACTGTCCATGGAAATTGCTATCCGTTTAGGGAATGATGTTGATATGCCTCGAAACCTTGCAAAAAGTGTTACTGTAGAGTAACACTTTCACATAAATTCACCATTTTCAAAGAACTTTAATCTCCATTTAGATAATCTAATTTTTTTATGTTAAAAATGATATTGATCAAATAAGGTTATTTCTATATGAACACTAATCGTAAAATTCTTTTTATTGTCGCTCTTATGCTTATCGGGCTTGCCATTGCAACCATTACCAATGTTGCTTTGAATTTTAGAGAATACGGCTATAACAATGCGGTCGAAAAATCCAAGATGACGGCAGAAATTGTTCGTGACGGATTAACGGCCCATATGGTTAATGGAATCATGGACAAACGGGAATTTTTTCTGGCTAATATCGCCGATATCAAAGATGTTCAGGCCCTGTGGATTGTCCGATCTGATACCGTGATCACTCAACATGGAGAAGGATTGCAAAATGAGCATCCGCGAGACGCCATCGATCAACAAGTCCTGAAAGAAGGGAAAATCATTCGTGAAATACGGGAAGATACCCACAATGCCGTTTTACGTGTCACAATCCCGTATATTGCCTCTGCATATGGAAGTCCAAACTGTTTAAGCTGTCACAATGCCAAAGAAGGTGATGTTCTAGGTGCCATCAGTATGGAATTTAACATTAACGACATTCGCCAAACAGGGGCCATGACCATTGCTAAAATCTTTGGGATCAATGTTCTTTTCTTGATTATAGCTCTATGGGTGACCAATCACTATTTCAAACCCTACATGCAGCTCTTTGAAAATTTACAACAGGGGATCAAGCGGGCACGAACCGGTGATTTTTCGTACCGGTTCAAAACAACCCTCAAAGATGCGGGAAGTGAAGTGGCCGAACAGATGAATACCCTGTTTGAAAAATTAGAAAAAACATTTGGGGGAATTAAACATGATCTCAACACCTTTATGTCACGTTCTAACATCTCTTGTGCTGATCCTCTAAACTCAGCGGGAGACATAATCAAAGAACTCTCTGATGTTTATAAATTCAAAAAAACAATCGAATTGGACAATTCCAAAGAAGCTATTTATGACCGATTTATTTATGTTCTAAAAGAAAAATACCATTTCACCCATTTTGCATTGTATGAAGTTGAAAAAAGCAGTAAAGAACGACGTTTAATCCACATCACCGATCATAAAAGTTTTTGTCAGCCAATTGCCGATCATGATGCAACAGAATGCCGTGCATACAGAACCAACAGTGATATTTATTCAACAGATTTTCCGAATGTCTGTCAAAACTGTTCAGCACATGACAAAGAATACACCTGTATTCCTTTTAATATAAACAATGATTTGGCGCTCGTTCTTTCCTATTCCGCTTCGGATATTGAGACCATAGAGAGACTCAATCTTGCGTTGCCAAGTATTAAAAACTACTTTGAAGCCGCTAAAGCCGTTATTGAAAGCCGAACGCTGATGGACAAACTACGCGATTCATCCTTGCGTGATGGAGCAACACGCCTTTACAATCGCCGTTTTTTAGAAGAGTTTATTGACAAAAGTGCAGAACAGGCATTGCGTTCACACGTGACCTATTCCATTCTGATGATAGACATTGACTATTTCAAAATGGTCAATGATACCTATGGCCATGATGCAGGTGATATCGTTATTAAATCATTGGCAGAAATCTTGCAAGGGACCGTCCGAAAAGCAGATTTACCGATCCGGTATGGCGGCGAAGAGTTTCTTGTCCTGCTACATAACACGACACGTGAAGGGGCTTTGTTAGTTGCTGAAAAAATTCGAACGCAGTTTAGTCAGAAAAAATATCAATTCGGCAGTGATACGATCGAAAAGACACTTAGTATCGGTATCGCACATTTTCCATCCGACGCAGACTCGATTTGGAAAGTCATCAAATTTGCAGACTTAGCCCTCTATGAAGCAAAACATTCAGGACGCAATTGCGTCATTGAATTCGAAGATAAAATGTTTAAAAGCGGAAATCAGTTTTAACAACTGGTATTCTCTTTTCTTCCCCGCTCGCTCCTTCATCTACATCATCCTTGTTTCTCCTACAGGGATATTACACATTGCTTTGTCTATGACGTATTAATATTCAGAAGAAGAGGACAATGGCGTTACTCGAAGCTATCCATCAAATCTCTATTCGACTTTGCTACTCACAAGGCGTCCATAAAGATGATATATACTCTTTACCTCGCAGTAGAAAGAAGAATCTCCTAGTTTGATTCCAATAAGCGGCTATGAAATTTCACCGCTAAATTTCCACCCTCACGCTTCGCTTCTTGCATAGCCAAACGGGCATAGACAACACATTCTGCAATATTTTTATGCTGCTGCGGGAAAATTGCGGTGCCAATACTCATCGTTTTAATAAAGCCGCCTGGATGGGCCTTGAGCTTCTTATTGGCAAATATTGCACGTACTTTTTCTCCGACATTGCCAGCATGTTCCGGATCGCAGTCGTATAGCAGCACTACAAATTCATCCGCTTTGGTGCGGACAATCAAATCACTTTCACGCAATGAATCCAGGAGTGTTCGACCGATCAGACGAATGGCTTCATCTGCGACTTTCATCCCATAAACATCATTCAGTGCGCTAAATTTATCAACATTCATCACCATAACACCGTAGGGAATTGCGGTACGTTTCGATTCTTTAACAATTTGGAACATCCTCTCTTCCAAATAGTGCTGATTATACAATCCGCTCAAAGAATCGATCCGCTGCAATTTTTGAATGTTTTCATTCATTTGATGATGGGTGATTTCCCCTTTAATCCCCTGCATGGTTTCATCCATAAGATGTTTTCCTGCTCGAGCAGAATAGAGCATATTCTTTTTATCACTGACCATCGATACAACCAACGTCGTTGCGTTGGTAAGCGTATACGGAATACATACATAATGTTCGTTGGGGGTGATCATTTTAGGACAAATTCCATCCATATGGGATGAATCAACCATTTCTCCCGTACGTGCAGCGCGGCATCCGCTGGCTGCATCACATAAAATACTTTTCTTTTCATAGGCGATATTCGTCTCTTGCGAAAGCGGATTATACGTAATTAGATTAATATCATCTAAACCGAACTCCTCACAAAAATGACCTGCTATATGATCATACACCTCAATTGTGTTGGCATCACGCTGAAGCGTATGGGACAGTTCGGCAATTCTATGTAAACGCTGACTCCCATCACTAAGCGCTATCAATGGATCATTAGAAGAGGGATCGACACGGATGATCCCTGAGAGATTAGACTGGATGGTTTCTAATGCCGTTTGAAATTTTTGAATCAATGCATTTAACGCTTTTGCATCTTTATCGTTGGCGTAATCATCAGGAATACGGGCAGACAAATCACCATTTTCTGCTTCACGGGCACATTTCCCCATAGCGTCGAAGCGATCAAAATAAATAATAATTTTTTTCTGAAGAAAGTAGACCATCAATCCAAACAAAATAAGGAGTAAAAGTGCCCCTACAATAATATTACGATACGTCATCGACTTCAAATCGTTGGTCTGCATCTGAATGGATATTACCCCCAACGTATCCCCAACCTTGACATCATGACAGCTGAGACAATCAATTTTATCGCTGCTCGTAGCTTTATAAGGATAGGATAGACGCACCGTAGCATCTTCAAAAATCCCCCCCCTGCTCTCTAAAATCATTTCTCCATTCTCTAAAACGGTTTTATCAATACCATCGTGTGCATCTTCAGCCAAAGGTCCTTTCCCATATTGCTGAGAGACCTTAGATGAACGGATTATCCATAACGCTTTCATCGTGTCCAATGCGGATACTTGTTTTAAAAATGATTCTCGCTGATCCATCGTTCCTGCGATCATATGAGCTGTCAGCCCTGCTTCGATCACCTTTGCCGTAGCCAAAGCTTGTGATTCAGCACTTTTGGCCGATGCATGACGTAAATCTGTGATGGTATTCCATAAAATTGCCGTAAATAAAAGGAGTAAGGAAGAAAATAAAAGGAGAGAAATTTTTGTCTTTAATTGCATTAAATATACCCTTCAATAAGAAGGGTAGATTATAAACGTTTTAAAATAAATTTAGAGTAAAAGCTTAATGACAACCGCATCCTGTACCGCAGCTTCCTCCGCTCGACGCTGGTGCTTGAGACTTAGGGGCAGCTGCCGTAGAACAGGCTGATACACCCGGAGGTGTATTGGGCTGAATCGCTTGATTGTCAACGCCGCCCTCTTCATTGATTTTTTCAATCGTCGCCCACAGCTCCTCGGCTGCTTTCATATAACGCTTCGCGGTTTCCGATGTCGGCGCATAATACGTTACCGGTTTACCTTCATCTCCACCGGTACGAATAGCGGGCTCGATAGGGATTTGTGCCAAAATAGTCGTATCGAACTGTTTTGCCATCGCTTCAGATGTCCCTTTTCCAAAAATGTCATATTCGACACCGGTATCCGGAGCAATAAATCCACTCATATTCTCGACAACACCTGCGATTGGAATATGCAGTTTTTTGAACATATCCAAACTACGGCGTGAATCATCCAAGGCTACCATCTGAGGCGTTGTTACCGTGACACCCACCGTAACCGGAACACTTTGCGCCAACGTAAGCTGTGCGTCACCGGTACCCGGAGGCATATCGATCACCAAACAATCCAAATCCGACCACATAATATCGCGCAAGAACTGCTCGATCGCTTTCATAATCATCGCTCCGCGCCAGATCAACGACTGTCCCTCCTCCATCAACGAACCCATTGACATCATCTCAATGCCATAGGCTTTGATAGGAAGTACTTTGTTGCCGATGACTTCAGGTTTAACACCCTCGACACCAAGCATACGCGGAATATTCGGACCGTAAATATCCGCATCCAAAAGCCCTACTTTTTTCCCTTGCATTGCCAAAGCAACCGCAAGATTGACGGAAGTTGTCGATTTTCCGACCCCCCCTTTACCCGAACTGACCATGATAAAGTTTTTCACTTGAGGAGCGATATTCTTACCCTTTGACGAACTCTCACGAGGCATTTTAGGCGCAGTGATATTGATCACTACCTCACCTGCACCGGCAAGTTTAAGCTCATCGGTTGCTTCTGTGGTGATTTGATGGGCTACTTCAGGAGCACTAGAGGTAATATCAACGGTAACGCTCACATTTTTCCCTTCCACTTTGATCTCTTTTACAAATCCAAACGCTACGATATCTTTTGTAAATCCAGGATAGGTTACTTTCGAAAGAGCTGATTTTACAATTTCTTCTGTCATATTTTTTCCTTGTTATTAATTTAAATACGCCGATGGAACTAGTTCCGTTTGGCTACACTAACGCTAAATGTACTTTAGCAGCAGAGTCATTAACTGGCACTCTTTGCTTCAGCAGCAATTCGTGCAATCGCTTCAGGGTTTTCCATAATTTGCTGAGTAATTTTATAACTGCAAAATTTCGGTCCGCACATTGAACAAAATTCCGCTTCTTTAAATACATCCTGCGGCAATGTTTCGTCATGGTACTCACGTGCACGCTCTGAATCAAGCGCCAGTTCAAACTGCTTATTCCAGTCAAACGTATAACGCGCATCACTCATCGCATCATCGATATCACGTGCCCCTTTTCGGCCGCGTGCAATATCCGCAGCATGTGCAGCGATTTTATAGGCAATAATACCGTTACGGACGTCTTCCGCATTCGGAAGCCCCAAATGTTCTTTGGGTGTTACATAACACAACATAGAAGCACCATGCCATCCGCCCACAGCTGCACCGATGGCAGAACTGATATGATCATATCCCGCTGCAATATCGGTAACCAACGGTCCTAGAATATAAAACGGTGCTTCATGACAATATTCACGCTGAATTTTCATGTTGCGTTCAATTTGGTTTAGAGGAACATGCCCCGGTCCTTCAATCATGACCTGCACATTTTTTTCCCATGCACGGAGTGTCAATTCGCCAAGAACCTTTAACTCACTGAGCTGTGCATCATCGGACGCATCGGCTAAACAACCGGGACGCAGTGAGTCCCCAAGGGAAAGAGAGACGTCATAACGGGCACAAATATCCAAAATGTCATCAAAAGCGGTGTAAAACGGGTTCTCGCGATGATAGTGCATCATCCACGCCGCCATCAGTGATCCGCCTCGGCTGACGATCCCCATTTTTCGTTTTGCTACTTTCGGCATTGTTTCCAGTAAGAATCCGGCATGAATCGTAAAATAACTCACCCCTTGCTGTGCTTGGCGCTCTAAAACTTCAAGCATTTTTTCGATACTCAAATCTTCAATCTTGTTGTTTACATCATGCAAAATTTGATAGATAGGCACCGTACCGATAGGAATTTTCGAATTGGCGATAACCGCACGCCGAATCTCATCCAAATCTCCACCGGTAGAAAGGTCCATCGCCGTATCTGCTTTATAATGCTGAGAAACCTGAATTTTTTCAATTTCACCCTGAACATCGGATGCGATGGCAGATGAACCGATGTTTGCATTGATTTTACAACGAGCTGCGATACCGATAGCCATAGGTTCAAGGTTTTGATGATTAATATTTGCCGGGATAATCAAACGGCCACGTGCTACTTCAGAGCGTACAAGTTCAGAATCCAGATCTTCTATTTTTGCTACATATTCCATCTCTTCAGTGATAATGCCCTTTTTGGCATAATACATTTGAGTGCGAACAGTATCGTTTTCTCGTTTAGCAACCCATGCGGTTCTCATAATTTCTCCTTCATCTTGCATAAAGCTATAGTGGACTTATAAATAAGACCCCCTAAAAGGGTCGTATCAGTTTCAATGTATATTAAAAATTTCAAGAACTTTATAGGAAAACAATTTGCCTCATAATGCATTCATGATTTCTTTAAATTTATCATAAACAAGATAAAAAAAAGCTTTTCAAGTGTATAATTTGGTAACAGTATGTAAAAAAATAGGATATATTTTGTCTGATTTGACACTTATTCTACTCGCAGCAGGTAACTCTAGTCGTTTCAAGGTCCCTGTCAAAAAACAGTGGCTTCGAATCGATCATGATCCTTTATGGCTTTTTGTTACTAATCGTATCACGAAAATGGCCCCCGTTGCCAAAGTCATCGTTGTCGCTCATCCTGATGAAGTGGCATTTATGCAGCCGATGTGCGATTTTGATATTGTGCGCGGCGGAGAGAGCCGACAGCACTCTTTGCGCAATGCTATGGAACATGTTTCAACCCCTTATGTATTGGTAAGCGATATCGCACGGGCCTGCATTGCCCCTGATCTTATTCAACGGTTACTGGATGCCAAAGAAAAGGGGGATTGTATCGTCCCTGCACTCACGGTAAACGATACCATTGTCTATGGCGAAGAGACCGTCGAGCGTGAAGCGATTAAACGGGTTCAGACACCTCAGCTTTCCCGTACTGATGTTCTGAAAAATGCGTTGAACACACCTCATGAATATACCGATGAGAGCAGTGCTATTGTAGCCATCGGAGGTAAACGTCATTTTGTAGAAGGGGATATTCGTGCGGATAAAATCACACGACTCAATGATCTCTCTTCATTGGAGTGCTTAGCCTCCCCCTCCTCCATGACATTTACCGGAAACGGCTTTGATGTTCATGGGTTTGAAGAGGGAAAACCGATGGTTCTTGCCGGAGTTCCCATTCCAGGTCCGTTCGGATTTAAAGCGCACAGTGATGGAGACGTTGCCATTCATGCCCTTATTGATGCCCTTTTGGGTGCGGCGTGCATGGGAGATATTGGGATGCTTTTCCCAGATACCGATGCAACCTATAAAAATATTGACTCTAAAGTTCTTTTGAGCACCTGTATTCAGAAACTGCATACCTTTGGTTTTGTCATTGCGCATGCTGATATCACGATTATTGCCCAAACACCTAAAATTGCTCCGTACAAGGAACAGATGCGTAAAACCATTGCGCGACTGTTGGAGCTGAGTGCTTCACGCGTAAACATTAAGGCGACCACAACAGAAGAGCTTGGCTTTATCGGACGCAAAGAAGGAGTGGCTGTTATGGCGACCGCTTCGCTACACTATTTTGATTGGAAAAACGGATGAATGTATTAATTATCGAAAATGAGATTTATCTCGCGCAGAGTATTGCTTCCAAACTTAGCGATTTAAGTCATCACTGCGATATCAGCAGCTCAACAAAAGAGGCCCTCAAAGGAATCCCCTATGATGTTGTTCTTCTTTCTACCAATATTAACGGGCATGATATCTATCCCGTAATCGAAGCATACAAAGATGCCGTTGTCATCCTCATGGTATCTTACGTCAGTAATGACACTGTTTCCAAACCACTTGCTGCAGGGGCAAAAGATTATATTTTAAAACCGTTTATGATCGAAGAACTCATCCGGAAAATTCAACATTTCCAGAATCATGAACGGCTTCGCCGCCAAAACCAAACCTATGAACGCTATCTTGCTCATATGTTTAGCAATGTTCGCGTAGATGAAGATTTTGATAAAACGGAACTCCCTGTTATGATTTGCAGCGGATATCAAAAATACGCCGATGCCTTCGCGTTTCGCTATGCTGAGCACCATCAAAAAACACTTCAGTTTATTTCTCTGTCTTCGAATAAAGCGATGCTTGAAATCGCCGGATTTCCGCTGAACACCATTCTGTATATTACCGACTTTCAAAATCTGAAAAAAAGTGACTATAAAACCTTTTTTGAATTGCTGGAAAAACGGCAATGTATTCTTTCAAGTAGTGATCATATTGAAAACATCCCGTTTCGTGTCATTGAAATTCAAAATGAAAACCATCTATTCGATCAAGGTGAAATCCTTCCGATTGAAGAGTATGTCAAATACATTATGATGAATTTTCAAAATCGTTTTCCGGATACGGAACTTTCAAAAAAATTAGGAATTTCACGAAAAAGTTTGTGGGAGAAAAGAAAAAAGTATGGCATCGTCAAGAAAAAATAAAGCCCTTCATATTGACAAAGAGGCACTTTCTGCCCTCGCATTGCTCAAAGCAGGCATTCTGAGTCCGGTTTGCGAACTGATGAATGAACAACAGTGTACGGAAGTACTCCAAACCGGTATGTTCCATGGCACCACATTCCCATTCCCGCTTATCCTCTCACCCAGCGGAAAAACCAATGAAAGTGTTCTTTTGAGCAGTCAAAAAGGGGAGATTCTCGATTTGGTATGCGATCAGGAAGTTGTCGGCGAGATTTGTGTCAACGAAATATTCCCGATTGATCCGGCAGAGCGTCTTCGCCAAATTTACGGTACAGAAGATCTCGGGCATCCGGGGGTTAATGCAACCTTCAAACGGCTAGGAAAATATGCCATATGCGGTGATTACACCATAGATATCTCCCCCATTGAATCCATACGCCAAAATATTAAAGATGCGCAGGATCAAATCGGAGCAAAACATACCACCGCTATTTTTATGGCGGCAAATCCTTTGCACCGTGCTCATGAGCGTCTGATTCGCCAAAGTCTGGAACGTACCGATTTAATCGTTATCTTTTTGTTAAAACCGTATAACAATACGGATTTAAGCTATGAACTGCGCTACGAAGTACTCGATTTTTTTGTAAAAAATTATCTCCCGCACAGCCGTGTCGTTTTGGTTCCGCTTGAAAACAGCTATATTTTTGCCGGCAGCAATGAAGTTATTTTGGATGCCATCGTTGCCAAAAATTATGGTTGCAATCGCCTAATGATTGGTCAAAATCATGCCGGAATCGGAATGTATTACGATCGAAATGCGAATAAATCGATTGTTGACCGTCTTATTGGCATTGATATCGAAGTCAGCATTGCCAGTGAATATGTCTATTGTAATCTGTGTAAAACGCTTGTGAGTGTTCAAACGTGTCCCCATGGGCACCATCACCATATATCCTATCATTCAGAATCGATTCTGGAACTGATGAAACAAGGTCTTCTCCCTCCTGCTGTATTGGTACGAAAAGAGATCTCATCCCTCATTGTAGCCTCACTTTATCCCGATCGGTTTAAAAACCTAGCAAAACTCTATTACGATATCATGCCCGTTAATGGACTACTCGAAGAACACAGCGAAAAAGATTTCTATGTCGAGCTGATGAAATTGTATCAAACTACCTCACTGACCTAAGGGATTTCATGAAACTTAACTGGCTATTTTTAACCTTGTTCTACAGCGGCCATTCCCCAAAAGCACCAGGTACCGTAGGGACCCTCCTCTCTTTGCCAATCGGAATCGCTGTTTTAATTTATTTCGGACCGCAAACCCTATTCATGTTGACTTTGCTCATTACCCTAATAGCCATTAAAAGTATTGATCGTTATGAAGCGTCAAGTGGCATACATGACAATCAAAAAATTGTCATCGATGAACTTGCCGGAATGTGGTTTGCCCTCTCCATTGCCCCTGGTGTTATGTTTGCTTTAGGTGATTTAACCGTGTGGGGAAATGGAATCGCTGTTCAAATCGCCCTCAGTTTTATCTTTTTTCGCCTTTATGATATCAAAAAGCCATCGATTATCGGACGTATTGATCGTGAGGCAAAGGGAGGATGGGGAGTTATGGGTGATGATATCGTCGCCGGATTTGCCGCGGGAATCTCATCTGCCCTTGTTTGGCAAATATTTTTAAAACTATCTGCTTCTTAGGCAATTACACGGTTTCGACCGCTGTTCTTGGCTTGATATAGTTTTTCATCCGCCCGATGTAAAAAATCATCGGCTTCTTCAACCGGATTGAACTGCGCTACTCCAATAGAGCAGGTAATATTCCCCACCGTTTCAAACGAATGCATCTCTATTTTTTGACGTAATGCATCTGCAACTTTAATCGCTGATGACAACGATGTATCCGGAAGAAGAACAATAAATTCCTCTCCACCCCATCTCGCAACAGTATCCGTTAAACGAATATGCTGACGAAGTACCCTACTAAACGACTTGAGGATCTCATCCCCTATCAAATGCCCAAATCGATCATTAATATGTTTAAAATGATCGATATCAAGCAACAAAAGAGACAACGGTCTATCAGATCGCCGAGCAATGCCTATCGTATAGCCTAGCATCTTATCAAATTCCAAACGGTTAGGAATTTGTGTCAACTTATCCAATGTCGCTAGATTGTTGAGATCCGTAATATCGGTAAATACAGCCACATAATGATGTTCTTTTTCAAAATCGATCATCTGTACATGAACCGTAAACAATGATGTTTTACCTAAAATGGTCATTTTAGCTTTATGTTCACGGCCAATATGCAATTGCACATACTCGCTCCATGTCATCCCTTCCATCATCGGTTGAAGATAGCTTTCGCCATCCCCCGTTTCAAACAACTCGCAAATGCACTTGTGGTGTTGTCTAAACTCATCGATGGTACGGTAATGAAGATACTCTAAAAAAGCATTGTTAACATAAATGATTTTTTTCCCATCGGTTACCAGAATGATATTTTTTTGAGCATTCATAACGGTAGAGAGATACTGTTCTTGAAACGTCACTTTTTTCATCATCCGAGAAAAAACATATTCGATAATCCCCAACAGGACAATGATCATCACCAACGTAACCACCAAACTCCCCAAGACGATCTGTGCTATCTCGTCAAATCCTCGTGTCACGTCATTAAAACATAATAATAATCCGATTGGTTGACCATATTGGTCCATTAAGTGAATATCTATAACCTCGTAGTTTTTTTTGTCATGCTCAACAATACGCTGATTAAATTCAGGGTTGTCTTTCACATACGCTTTCAATATCGGTTGGTAGAATGAGTCTATATGAGGTACTCTGTATCCATGATAAACAATCGGATACTTCTCCTCATCAGCTGCAGCCATCCGGCTTTCATGAAAAAGGAATAGCGTGTTCATTTTGGTGGCTGCCGTCAACTTCTCCGTAATGTATTCCGGATCGATGCCGAATTCAAGGGCTCCGATATAGTGACTCTTTTCCAGAAAAGGGACGACGATTCGATAGGCAATACCCTCACGTCCTCCCTCAAATCCACTTTGCATCATTCGAGTTTGATGGGTCTTTTTTACCATAGGACGACGGGATGCTATGTCATCTCCAAAGGATTCTTTGCGGTGCATGCGCAATAATGAACGTCCATCCGGAGCATGAAACTGCATCACTAAAAGTTCATTATTTTCTTCACGAAGCGTTCTGTAGCGTGGAAGAGTAAGGGCATAAAGTTTCTGGGTATCGCCTGCGAGCATCGCTGCTTTAATCCCCTCAGAACGAAGATTGGCATACGCGCGATAGGCATAAAAATGTTCCAAATCTTTCAGAGTCATCTCTAACATATTTTTTATATTTTGAGAGGATTTTTTGGAATGTTCAAGAAAAATTTTATCTTGCTGATAGAGATACGAAGAGGTTAAAATGGCCGATATAAGCAGTACGAGAAAGGTGATAAATATCTGGGCTTGACGTTTAATATTCATAGTCACCTTTCTTTAGAAAATACAGTTATACCATCATCGGTTCGTCAGTCGGTTCAATCTCTTCAAAATCTTCTACAATCTGATCTAATAACTTCTGTGTTTTTTTGATTTTAGCTATATTTGCATCAAATATAGCTTTAGATGCTGGAAACGCTTCACCCAGCTCCGTATAAATCAAAACACGTCCTCCAAAATGGCGGTTGAACTCATCAAATGCGTCACGCAAATACTGTTTACGGGTCGTATGGCGGAACAGTGCCTGAAGCATTTTTTTACGTTCTTTAATCGGGATAGATTCATCAATGGCTTCCGCAACACGTTTAATATCCAAACGTGAAAAATAGACGCCGCTTTGATAAGGAGAGAGCAATTTATCCGTCAATTCATCAACAAATCCGGGAACAGGTTCATTATCAGGATTACTGTCACTGCTCGTGTCACACTCCCCTGTATCACATTTTTCCCGTACAAATTGGTCAAATTCAGCGCGCAAATCACTCAAATCTGCTTTATTCATTTTAGTTCTCCTGTAGTTAATTCATAAAAATAATGCGTAAGCGAATTCAAGGCAATATCATCCTTAAAATCCTCACATTCTGCAAATTTTCCCAACGCCAACGGCATCAGCAAATCACCGATCAATTTTCCATCAACAATACGGATAAAATCACAAAATCCTGATTCTTCCGCCAAGGAAGATGCGCTATCCACTAAGTCAAAGGCTTCTTCCTGATATTCCGAAGAGATAATCGCG
>DASUMY010000148.1:0-22318 GCA_036277435.1 Sulfuricurvum sp. | reverse complement strand
CCGTATTTTTGGAAAAATGACCGATAACTATGTCCGTCGTTCAGGATTCATGATCCGCAAAGCGGCTATTTTCGGTGTCATTTATCTCACGACGTACGGTTTCATCGCCTATTTTCACAAAACGCTCCCCACTGCCTTCTTACCCATGGAAGATCAGGGGTTCTTTATCACCAGTATTAACCTCCCCGAGGGGGCAACGGCCAATCGAACGCTCGAAGTGGTCAAAGAGGTCGAGGCGATTTTAGGCAAACAAGAGGGAATCTACAAATTCACCGCAATTACCGGGCTCAATGTCCTTACGTTTTCTCAAGAACCGAATTCAGCCGTTATCTTTACCCGTCTCAAACCGTGGGAAGAGCGGACAACGAAGGAACTGTCCGTATTTGGTATCCTGGGTTCACTCAATCCCAAATACGGACAGATCAAAGAGGCCAAAGTATTCGCGATGCCTCCTCCTCCGATCCGCGGGATGGGACCATCCGATATGTTCAGCGTTCGTCTTCTGCAACCGGGAGACAACAACTTTGCCAAGCATGCGGAAACAACGACTGAATTTGTGAATGCACTGCGCAGCGAACCGAGCATCAAAAATCCTTTCACGACGATGAATGTCAATACGCCGACGCTCTCAGTTGAAGTGGACCGTGAAAAAGCCAAATCATTGGGTCTCTCGATCAGCGATGTGTATCAGACTCTGCAAGCAACCATCGGCACAATGTACATAAACCAGTTTGATAAAAATGGCAAAACCTACTGGGTACAGATGCAATCTGACAGCTCCTACCGTGCCACCCCTGAAGATATCGGACGTGCATGGGTACGATCTTCCAGCGGTATGCTTGTCCCCCTATCATCCGTCGTTACCGTCCAAATGTCCAGTGCCCCTTCCAGTATTGAACACTTTAACGGTGTCCTCAGCACTACGATCATGGGATCCCCGGCACCCGGATACAGTTCAGGGGATATCATCAGTACCATCGAAAATTCCGCAGACACACTCCTGCCTTCGACTGCCACCTACGATTGGGAAGGGCTTTACCTGCAAGAGAAATTGGTCGGATCAAAAGCTTTGCTTATCATTGCATTTGCCCTCGTAATGGTCTATTTGATCCTTGCTGCCCTCTATGAACGGTGGATGCTGCCGATTTCCATCATGCTCGCCGTCCCATACGGGATTATGGGGGCGTATGCTGTCGTATGGTTAATCCCGTTTTTAAACAATAACGTCTATTTTCAAATCGGACTTCTCACCCTCATCGCCCTCTCCGCCAAAAACGCCATTCTGGTCGTTGAATTTGCCGAAGAGCTCCGTCAACAGGGGAAAAGTATTTATGATGCAACGATGGAAGCAGCCCGTTTGCGTTACCGCCCGATGATGATGACCTCTTTTGCCTTTTTGGCAGGTATGCTCCCCCTCATATTCAGCTCCGGGGCCGGATCAGCCGGACGGTTCTCCATCGGGGTAGCCATGTTTGGCGGTATGCTCGCGGCAACGTTTATAGAGCGTTACTTTATCCCCTATCTGTACTACTGGGTGGCTACCTTTCAAGAAAAAATCACAACGACAAGAGGAGGAAACCATGAAAATTAAATTTTCACTAACCCTTTCAGCTGTGGTGCTGATGAGCGGATGCGCCATCGGTCCGGATTACAAGCAACCAACCGTGACACCCCCTGCCGTATTTCATCACGCGGATGCCAATCAAAGCATCACATTAACATCGTCTATCGATAAGAACTGGTGGGAATCCTTCAACGATCCCATATTGACGGATTTGGTGACAAAAGCCTTGATGTCAAACTATGATATTGCGATTTCACAAGCGCAATTGGCCGCCTATTTGGGACAATTTGACCAAACCGAATCGTACCTTTATCCTCACATCAACGGTTCTGTGTCCTATGACCGAAAAAGTACGGAAAATGCATTGCCTAATAGAAATCTAAGAGATGGAATTACCTCCACCTACGCAGGCACCCTCTCAATGGCCAGCTATGAAATCGATCTGTTTGGAAAAGTCAGACGTGCAACCGAAGCGGCCCGTTCGCAGCTGTTGGCCAGTGAATATAATCGCCGCAGTGTTGAGCTCACCATATCCTCCAGCGTATGCGCATCGTACACCCGCCTCGCTTCCCTCAATGATCAGATCTCCTTAGCCAAAGAGAATATCAACGCAGCGCGCGAAATCGAAAAAAACGCCCTTTTAAAATACAAACTCGGCAGCAGTTCGGAGACCGAATGGCTCACAGCTTCCGCACAGCTAGAAGGGGCGAAAGGGGTACTCTCACAGCTGGAAGCCGCACACTCAACGGAAGAGACGACGCTCAATACCCTGTTGGGAGAGAATGTCAAAAACATTCCCGTTTCCTCTATTCAAAACATTAACATTCCCGACGTTCCGATGGGATTACCAAGCCAGCTTCTCACCCGCCGGCCCGATGTTGCCATCGCAGAACAAAACTTGATTGCGGCCAATGCCAAAATCGGCATTGCCAAAGCAGCCTATTTTCCCAGTATCAGTCTGACTGCGATGCTCGGAGTTCAAAGCGACTCGCTAGGCAATGTTTTTTCCAATCCAACGAAATTGTGGCAGATTACCCCTGTTGCTTCTATTCCCCTCTTCACGGCAGGGCTTATTGATGCCCAAGTGAGAGTTGCCGAAGCCGACTATAATCAAACCATGGCCCTCTATCAAAAAACCGTCCTTACCGCTCTTAACGATACCGATAATGCCCTTGCTCAAAATTCGAAAGCCAAAGAACAGGTTCTCTCGAATCAAAAAAGAGCGGATGCCATGAAACAAGCATTTGCACAAGCCCAACTGCGGTACAAAATCGGAACCTATTCGTATACCGATTTACTTGTCGTTCAGCAAAATTGGATTACAGCACAACAACAGGCCATCATTTCCAAACAAAATGTACTCACAACAACCATCAATCTATACAAAGCACTCGGAGGGGGATGGGAAAGCGATCAAAAATGATCTCTGAAAAAAGCAGCTTAACCGCTGCTTTATAACGCTGGATGGGGAAAGGGTTGAAAGGTAGTTAAATCAGCGCAATCGCATCGATTTCGACCAATGCATTCCGAGGAAGCGTCTTAACGGCAACCGTAGAGCGAGCCGGTTTATGGTCGCCGAAAGCTTGCGCATACAGCTCGTTTACCGCACCAAAATCATCCATATTATCGAGAAAAATAGTCGTTTTAACCACCTTATCCAATGAACTTCCGGCTGCTTCCAAAACCGCCTTTAAATTGGACAATACCTGCGCACACTGCACTTTGACATCACCGTTGAGCATGTCACCCGAAGGGGTCAACGCAATTTGACCGGAGGTAAAGACCATCCCGTTTGCAATCATCGCTTGGGAATACGGCCCGATTGCCGCAGGAGCATTAGGAGTTTGTACAATTTGCATAATTACCTCTTTTATTTTGTGTTTTTTTTGTATTTTCGAAGCGCATCATCAAGAACGGAGTTGTAATCTTCAGCCCCCCAGTAACCGGGAATCGAATAGAGTATTTTTCCATTGTCAGGATCAATAAAATAGCTCATCGGAACCATTTTGGCGCTCAAGTTTTTCGGATAGACACTCTTATCCTTAGTGACATTCACCGCCTGAAATTTGGCATTGATACGGGCAACAATATCCTCATCTTGCAAAGTCGTATGCTCAAGTTTGCGACACCAGCGGCATTGCTCACTCGTGATTAAGACCATCAATGGCTTGGACTCTTTTTTCGCTTTTACCAAGGCCTGATCATACGAGCTGTTCCAGGTAATCTCCGCACCAAACATACTGATGGCTAATAGGCACAGTGCTATTAATTTTTTCATAAATGATCCTTCAAGAGCGCGTATTTTATCAAAATCGTTCAATCAATGTACTGAAAACGCGGTGAAGATCTCTCACTTCTTGAATCGATGTCCGTTCATTCGGGGCATGAATCGTATCGTTTTTAACCCCGAATTCAATCACGTCAATCCCATATTTGGCGATAAAACGGGCATCGGAGGTACCTCCTGCCGTTGAGTGTTTCGGCGTCATATGGCATACGGTTTCAATCGAATCGCTCAGTATTTGTACAATACGTGTGCTGGCATCGGTAACAAACGGCTCAGCCGATTGATCCAGAATGAGCGTATAATCAAGCCCCGAAAAATGGTGTGCGATAAACGATTCGATACGTCCCTTGTCGGTCTTCGTCGAATTGCGGACATTGAACATCATTTTCAGCTTCCCGGGTGAGACATTGGTCGTTTCGATGCCGGCTCGGATATCGGTTACAACCAACTGTGAGGGTGCAAAATACTGATCCCCCTGATCCAAAAAAGCACCCGCCACTTTATCAAGCACCCCAGCAATTTGATGGACCGGATTGACCGCTTTTTCTGGGTACGCCGCATGACCCTGCTTCCCCTGCAATTCCAACACCCCGTTGATCGATCCGCGACGGCCGACTTTGATCGCATCGCCAAAAGCTGATTCGCACGTCGGTTCGGCAACGACCACCGCATCCGGCAATAGATCATGCTCTTTCAAATACACCAGCACTTCCACCGTTCCGAATTTCGCAGGACCCTCTTCGTCTGAGGTGAGTAAAATCGACAGCGTTCCGTTAAAATTTTCCGCATCTTTCAATGCTTGGGTAAAAGCACTCACACCGCTTTTCATATCCTGCGCCCCGCGCCCATAAATGTATCCCTCGATCTCCGTCGCGGCATAAGGGTCCGTGTCCCATCCCTCACCTGCAGGGACAACATCCACATGCCCTGCAAAACACAAATGGGGACCTTCTCCAAAACGGCGATAGGCAAAGAGGTTTTTTACCTCTTCTTTGTCAATGCGTATAGCCGTGAATCCATCCAAATAATCCTGAATAAAGTGCAATATCCCCCCATCATCGGGGGTCTGGCTTTTAGATTCGATTAATTTTTTAAAAAGTTCGATGACGTCCAATTCTTATCCTTGCAACTGCGTCTCATAGTCAAGACGTAAACCTTGAGGCGTCATTATAATCTGCGTCACATTGATTTTGCCTTCGACGATATGACGAGCATGCGTATCACAAAGTGGAATAAGGTGATGATGCTGTTGTCTCTTTTGCGGGGAAATACGGTGCTTGATAAGAGCACCGCAAATGACGCACTCGCATGCAACGACTTGGCTGTAGCGCTTGAGGTACTCTTGCTTATGACTCAATTCCAACACATCATATTCTTTCGCCAAATTTTCACGAAGCCGTTTGGCATTGGCTAAAAAACCTTTATGCATGTGCAATGATTCGGCAAATTCAAGGCCGTAGACACTGCTTCCGCGTCCGGCACGTAATCGGCGATCATAGATCAGCTGGTCTATTGATTCGTCATAGTGAACACTTAAATGCAAACTGACCACGCTGCGCAACTGACTCAGCTCCTTGACCATAGAGAGCTGATGCAAATGGGTGGTGAGAATAAACAGCGCATTCTGTCGGGCAAGCTCAAGGATAGTACTCGCCACGATCGCCACCGCTGAAAGCGTTTCGGTTCCATGGCTGATTTCATCCCCCAATATCAGAGTTTTGGGAGTCGCTTTGTGAAAAATACTGTTCAATTCCAA
Source organism: Sulfuricurvum sp. (assembly GCA_036277435.1). Lineage (GTDB taxonomy): Bacteria > Campylobacterota > Campylobacteria > Campylobacterales > Sulfurimonadaceae > Sulfuricurvum. The sequence continues at coordinate 16,711 of DASUMY010000148.1, read as the reverse complement.
CATCTCCACCCCAAACGTAGAGAGCGATTTCACCACATTGTCTCTCGAAAGGATTCGTGTGTATAACGCGTTAAAAGGGGAAAATTTCATCGCTTTGGCGGGGACAAAAAATCCTCCCTGTGCCAAAACTACCGCAATACCGATACTCTTCATCAACGATGATTTTCCACTCGAATTAATCCCGTACAACAGCACTCCGCTAATGTCTGCTCCATCATGGACTGCGCTGTCAAGCATCACCGTATCAGGATAGGGAAGATCAAGATACTCTCGGTTCCCCATCACAATATCATTAGGAACATACGATATGCCTTGCATTTCGACCAATAAATGCCGTAGCCCCATCGCTTGAATAAAGGATTCATCCTTCTTGGTTTCAATCAGCAGCGGGCGGCAAAGCGCATATCGTTTTGCCACCATAGCCGACGTTACCGCGACGTCCATAATGGCAATCCACGATAGTACAGAGCCGATAAACGCATTTTGTTCCGCGAGCCATTGAAGCCTATGATGATTGATCCGAAATTCACGACACCAGTCACGAATCTCAGCCCCCTCGATTGCCCCTATTTCTATGCGATGTTGGTGCAAATAATCACTCAGATCCGCTAATCGTTCCAATCCGCGACACAGGCTCTCTCCTTTTTCATTCCACACCGTATCTCGACGCATATGAGACCATAATTGAGCGATATCTTCCAATCGGCCTAACTCCTGATCCATATAGTCGCACTGCGAAGCCACTCGCTCTATCACGTCATACCGTTCATTCAATTCGTGTATGTCTATCGTAGGCAGGCCGAAACGAAATCGTCCCAGCTTTTTCCCCACTTCCGTTCGCATGGTTAAAAAAAGTTTGGCAATGGTTAGGTCTCTGGGATCGGGTGGAACCATTTCAAGCTGCTCCAGCGGATTATTTCCCAGCTGCAACAGCCCATCCATCCGCAATATATTCGGAGGTATCAACGGCAAAAAACAACTCGTACGCAGATGCATTGCAGCAAGGGCCAATGCCATAGAGGCTAGCGGTGATGCTTCTAAATTCAAATGGTCTACGGGAGTCAAAAGCGATCGGAGGGAAAACACCTCTTGAAACACCCTGTTTTGTTCATCCAGTGTTAAAGAGGGAACGTCAACCATAACCTCATACGATCCAAAATGATGTTTCAGTGTTTCATACAATCCCATCGACGAAGCACTGACTACTATTTTTTTACCCGAAGCCACAAAAAGGAGATGAAGGATTTTATCAATGACGGCATAAGGATGCGTGCTGTCCGACGAGAGCTCACAGACCCACCCTTTTGTCCCCAAAGCCCCTATCGTAGCAAAACCGGCACATATGCCGTTTTGGTCCTCACTGATATAAAGACCGCATAAGGGGTGATCTTGCAAATAATGATCCATCTCGTTCTCCTGTTTCATCCTATGGGGATTATACCTCAGTGATAAACATTTTATAATAATCTTTTGTTTTTTTAATACTTTTGATACAATGATAAAAATCGATATAAAATTAAGATTAGGAACTATGTTGATGAAACGCCCTGCTCCTGTAAATGAAGAAGTATTTTTTGACGGACGAAGTCTTATCTCTGAAACCGATACCAAAGGTATCATCACTTTCGTAAACCGAAAATTTAGTGAAATGAGTGGTTATTCCAAAGAAGAAGCGATAGGACAACCCCACAGTCTTCTACGTCATCCCGATATGCCTAAAGCGGCTTTTGAGCAAATGTGGAAGGTGATTCAAGAGGGGAAAACATGGGAAGGATATGTCAAAAACCTCCGCAAAGACGGAAAGTTTTACTGGGTTATTGTGAATATCGTTCCCAAGATTGATGAGCAGGGGGAGATTGTCGGCTATATTGCGTCACGCAAGGTACCCGATCCGGTTCTTCTCAAAAGTGTCAAAAACCAATACGAACAAATGATGCAAGAAGAACGTTAAAACGTTTTACTGAGCCATTGCCTCTGGCGATAGATATGCCAAAGCCAGGCTCCTTTGATAAACGTTTCAATACCCATGGCCAAATATACTCCTACAATAGGCATTCCAGTATAAACTACCAATCCTGCGGGGAGAATACGAAATACCCACATAGAAATCGTATTAATCCGCAGCGTTGTACCGGTAGCTCCCGCACCGCGCAATGCACCGCTTATCACAAAGCTCAAAGCCAGCGGAACCTGCGTTAATCCAACCAAACGCAAATAGAGAGATGCCTGTTCGATCGTTGCTCTATCTTGAGTGAAAAAAGAGCTTAAATATTCAGGGATCAGGATTAAGATCACCCCTACACTCCCCATAAACCCCATCGCGATTTTGGCACTCAACACACCTGCGGCATACGCATTCTCCGTCTGCTTCGCTCCCAGATACTGTCCCGTAAGTACCATGGCCGCCACTGAGAATCCATACCCCGGCATAAAAGCAAAGGCTTCAATCCGCGCACCGACCTGATATCCTGCAAGCGCTGCCGTTCCGTAGGATGCAATCATCCACACAAAGATCAAAAATGCACTGATACCGATAAAACGCTCCGCAACGGCAGGCATTCCGATCGTGAAAATCCGCTGAACATCCTGCCACTGAATCACAGGAAGGATCCGCAGCCGTTTTCCCCGATAAAACAAAACTCCATAGGCTGCTAAACTAAAAGCATATGCGCATAACGTTGCATACGCCGCACCCGCAATCCCCATCGCCTCGAATCCGCCATGACCGAAAATAAACAGATAGTTTAACCCGGCATTCAAACAAGCGGAGAAAATCTTAATATAGAGTGAACTTTTGGTATCTCCCGCCGCACTGAGGGCACTAAATGCCAACGTATCCAAAAAAATCAAACTCATCCCGAGTGACAAAATACCGAAATAGGTGCTCCCTAAGTGAACGACCTCAGCGTCAGAGCCCATCCAGCGAAAAAAATGCTCCGCTCCATAGTATCCGATCCCCATAATAATACACGAGAGGAGAAATGCCATAATCCCGGCTACATAAACGACACTTCCGGCGCGGCTGTATCGCCCGCTGCCTACATAACGGGCAATCACAGCACTTCCGCCCACAACATACAAACTCATCAGGGTCTGAACCAGCATCATAAACTGCATACTCAAACCCACCGCCGCCAATGCAGCGATCCCTAATGTTCCGACCATCAACATATCGATCACGAGTTGCACAATATCGAGCAGTTGTTTCAGCGCAGCCGGAACGGCCAATGAAATAACGCGGCGTTTAAGAGAAAGGGAATTCACGACTGCAGCAATGCGGCAATCTCATTCATGGCGCTAAAAAGTCCTTCTTTGGTTTCAAACCGTATCTCTACTCGATTGAGGGGAGCTTCCCCGATGGGGTCGAAATCACAAATCAGCACATACGATTCGAGGGTAATTTGTTCTTTTTTCATCTCCGCCCATTCCAGCGAGACCGATGCGCTCTCTCCCCCTGCACTAATCAGTGCAGCAGGATACAAACGAGTCACTGCCGACAGATCAATCTCGCCCCCGGCATAACAGTATTTCTTTGATGTCATCGTCCAATCTCCTGAAGTTCATAATGAGTACGTATCCAGCGATAATAAAGGGCTGCAAGGATAAAAGCCGTTCCCAAAACAACCGCAATCATCCCCAGCGAAACGGATTGATGGACCAAAAACCCGATTAACAGAGAAACCATCCCCCCTGTTCCCAAAAAAATCATATCATTGTACGCAACCACTCTGCCATAATAATCATAATGGGTATGTTCTTGCAACAAGGTATACGTATAAGACCATAGGGTTGTCGTTACAAATCCCACTAAAACGGATGCCACTAACGAAAGATAGAAATCTTCCATCACGGCTCCCCATAAAGCGATTGCTACCGCCTCTGCAATAAAAAGGATTTCAAGACGCCGCAAATTAACCCACTCCCCTAAAAGTATCGGTCCCAACGTCAAGCCCACGGCTCTAAACGCATTCACCAATCCAATCCCCAAAGATACCGCAACGATATCCAGATAATAGTGTTTAACGCTGAGGACAACCAACGCATCAAATGCGGTAAAGCCGACCACGGCATGCAGCACCATCAAATGCAATACGATCCGTTCGCGCCCAATGTATCGGAAGGCATCGGCCATCATCCGGACAAAACGCTCACGTGTTTGCGCCATTTCAATGTTCATTTTTAACATGAGGACCAATACCAATACGATCATAAAGAGAAAGGCATCCAATAAAAAAGCGTACGTTGTCCCAATGTAATACACCACCAAACCGCTCAACGCCATTCCAAGAGTATACGATAATGACCAAATAATGGAGTGTATTTCATTGGCATATTGCAATGCCTTCCCCTCTAAAATCCTCGGCAACAATGACATCTCTACCGTAAATTGGAAACTTGCCGCCCCCATACGAATAAAGACCAATAGATACAACCACATGAGCTTGGAAACATCATCAATGCTAATGAGCAATAACGTAGCGACAATCTCCGTTATCGTCAATAATATCATCAATTTTTTAGGGGAGATACGATCGATGACAACACCGCTCAAAGGGGCTTGCAATACTCCGGCAAAAAAATGAAGCGCAGCCACGAAAGCGATCGTAGTAGCATCAACCTGCAGCGTAATCAATAAGGTATAAATAGCGACGTTGCTAAACCATGCACCAAAATAGGCGATCAGCTGTATCAACGAAAGCTGCCGCAACAATGGTTCGGTACACAATAAATTCCAATAACGTTTCATGGATGAAAGGGTACCACAGTAAAATCGTTTCAGGATTAAAGTTTTCATTTATTACGTCGATTTAGTTGGCAAGAATACGCTTGATCAACGTAAAGGAGAGCCATAATGGAAATTCTACAAACCGCTGCAAAAATGCAGCAATCACAGATGGGCACACCAAAGACAGTCCAAACACAGGCTGCACAAAGTGTTCAAGAGATACAGAAAGCACAGATTGTGCAGGAGAAAGCTGAACAACGAAATGATCAGCCTAAAGCTTCCAATGCAGACTATGAAAAACAGATGGAAAAGCTTGTCATGGAACTCAACAGTTCCCTTAATCCGTTTAATACATCGTTGCGTTTTGGCTTTGACAACTCGTCGGAAGATTTTTATGTTTCCGTCATCGACACAAAAACCAACGACTTGGTTCGCCGCTTCCCTGCCGAAGAAGCGCAGCTGATTTTGCCCAAAATCCAAGAGATCAATGGTCTTCTTTTCGACCGGACCGTATAACTATATTTTTTATTGAATGCATAAAGAACCATTAGAGAGTGAAGGAATTTCGATGTACAACAATAGTCTCGCTTACAATACCTATGCCCAAAACAATATGGGAGTTGAATCTCCTGAAAAATTGATTCAAATGATGTATGAGGGTGTGCTGCGTTTTAATATGCAAGCCAAGCGCTCTATTAGCGATAACGATATTGAAAAACGGACCTATTGGATCAATCGGTCAAGTGCCGTAATCAGCGAATTGATTAATATTCTCGATTATACGCAAGGAAATGTCTCCCATTATCTTGCAGGACTCTATAAACATCAATTGCATCTGCTTATGGAAGCCCATATTCACAATGACCCGACCAAACTTGATGAAGTCAATCAGGTTATGAAAGGGCTTTTAGAAGCATGGAGAGAGAGCACCGATGTGGCTAAGCAATTTTAAAAAAGCCCTCATTCTTAAAGAGTTTGATACCCTTGAAGAGTTAATAGAGGTAATGCCCACATTCGATTCTCTCCAAGAGATCGAAGAAGCCGCCTATTTGCTTAATCATGCAAGAACACTGTTGGAAACCGAGCAATCCGCAACGCGCCATTCCCTTCAACAGTTAAAAAACACCATTGATTTTCTGAAAGCAACCGAAAACACCCCCTCATCTTCGATCAATCTCAAACTTTAACCCCATACTCATCTATTTTTTGCTAAAATCGCGCTATTTACTCCACGTTCGTGGAAAATATATACCTAGGAACAGTTATGAAAAAAGAGGTCAAAAAAGTTGTACTTGCCTATTCGGGCGGTCTTGACACCAGCGTTATCCTGAAATGGCTTCAAGATGAATATAAATGTGAAGTGGTTACTTTCACAGCAGACATCGGTCAAGGCGAAGAAGTTGAACCTGCACGTGCGAAAGCAATCAGTTTGGGCATCAAACCTGAAAACATTTACATTGAAGACCTCCGTGAAGAATTTGTTCGTGATTATGTTTTTCCTATGTTTCGTGCCAATGCGATCTATGAGGGGGAATACCTTCTAGGAACTTCGATTGCACGTCCGCTCATCGCAAAACGACAAGCCGAAATCGCTCGCATCACCGGTGCAGATGCGGTCAGTCACGGAGCTACCGGCAAAGGAAACGATCAGGTCCGTTTTGAGATGGGTTACCTAGGACAAAACAGTGCGTTAACCATCATTGCTCCATGGCGCGAATGGGATCTTAACTCGAGAGAAAAATTGTTGGCCTATGCTGCGGAACATGGTATTAAAATTGAGATGAGCGGTACAAAATCACCGTATTCGATGGATGCCAACTTACTGCATATCTCGTACGAAGGCGGAATATTGGAAGATCCGGCCGCTGAGCCTGAAGAGAGTATGTGGCGCTGGACGGTATCCCCGCAGAATGCTCCGGATGAAGCAGAGTACATTGAAATCGGTTACGAAAAAGGTGACCCGATTAGCCTTAACGGAAAAGCTCTCTCCCCAGCCGTTATGCTTGAACAGCTCAATATCATCGCAGGGCGCCACGGAATCGGACGTGCCGATATCGTTGAAAACCGCTTTGTAGGGATGAAAAGCCGCGGATGCTACGAAACACCGGGCGGAAGTATCATGCTAAAAGCGCATCGTGCCATCGAATCGTTAACCCTTGATCGTGAAGAAGCCCATCTGAAAGATGAGCTAATGCCTCGTTATGCAAAACTGATTTATAATGGCTTCTGGTTCTCTCCGGAGCGTGAGATGCTGCAAGCCGCTATCGATAAAACACAACAAAATGTGCGCGGAAGTGTGCGCCTTAAACTCTACAAAGGCGGTATATACGTTGTTGGGCGCAGTTCAGATGTCTCGCTTTTCAATCCGGAATACTGTACCTTTGAAGAAGATGCGGTTTACGATCAAAAAGATGCCGGCGGATTTATTAAACTCAATGCATTGCGCTTCATCATTGCCGGCAAAGCACGCAAAAACAAATAATATAAAGGAACGTCCATGAGCCAAACTATTACTAAAATTGATCCGGAATCGATTGAGTTCAAAACAGAACTTGAAAAAACTGTCAAATTTACCGACAAAGTATGTGCACAATTCGGTTTTGTTTACAATCCTGATGCGGAAATCAATCAAGGGATCCAATTCGGACTGACACGTAATAAGCTGATGCATGGAAAGCGCTACTGTCCATGTTTCTTTATCACAGGGAACAAAGAAGAAGACCGCATTTGCCCTTGTAAACCCGCTTTGGAACATGAAATTCCCGAAGATGGTGTTTGCCATTGTCAAATTTTCTGTACACCTGAATTTGCAGCGGCTCAGGCGAAAACAGAAGAACTTCAAGAAGTCACCCACAAACACTCTCGCGGACTTTCAACCGAAGAATGTGAATTTTTGCTTCAAAAAAGCAATATTGACACGGATGAACTGACCGCACTCATTGAAGCACGAGAGCTGGGAATGGTAACATTCAAACTCGTAGACGTGCGGGAGTGGATGGAGTGGAAATCAGGACGTATTGCGGGCACCGATACGCTCGTACCAACCAGCAGTTTTTTCCAAACCCTCACCGAGTCAAAACTGCAAAACAATGAACATATCATTGTCTATTGCCATGTTGGAAGCCGAAGTGCCCATTGCCAACGTATCTTAACGGATATGGGATATACCAAAGTGTCTAACTTGGCAGGCGGAATCGTATCCTACAGCGGCGAAATTGCTCGAGGCTAATCAAGGAAAAAAATGAAAGTATTATTAACCAAAGACGTCAAAGGTGTCGGCAAAGCGGGTGAAATCAAAGATGTAGCAGATGGCTATGGTAAAAATTTCTTGATCGGCAAAGGGCTGGCACTGCTTGCAACGCATGAAGTTTTAAAAAAATATGAGTCCGACCAGCGTAAAAAAGCGGCCAATGATGCAGCAGAAATTGAACGATTGAATGCTATCAAAACAAAATTGGCGGAGATCAAAGTGGTCATTGCTAAAAAGCTAGGGGATACCGGGCACCTTTTCGGTTCGGTAACCAAAGATGAGATTGCCCATGCCTTGCAAACCCAGCACGGTATCGAAATCGATAAAAAAGAGCTGGATGCCAAACACGGTATCAAAACAACCGGTATCCATGACCTTGACCTCAAACTCGGACACGGTATCCACGCAACGCTTCACGTTGAGATAAAAGGAGAATAATTTGTTCGACGCTACAACCATTCTCGCGTATAAAGGTCAGCATAAAGCCGTTATCGGAGGAGATGGGCAAGTAACGTTCGGACAAACCGTTCTTAAAAATAATGCCACCAAAATCCGCACCCTGCACCATGGTGAAGTGCTGGCAGGATTTGCAGGCTCTACGGCAGATGCCTTTAACCTCTTTGATATGTTTGAAGAACATTTGGCCCATCGCAAGGGAGAACTTATCAAAGCGGTTATCGATTTTTCAAAAGCCTGGCGAAAAGACAAAGTGCTCCGCCGCTTGGACGCGATGATGATTGTCTTAAATACCGAGCATATTTTTATCCTAACGGGTACGGGGGATGTCGTTGAACCCGAAGACGGTCAGCTTGCCGCCATCGGAAGCGGAGGAAGCTATGCCCTCTCAGCAGCACGTGCCCTCAAAGCCCATACCGTGTTGGATGAGGAAACCTTGGTAAAAGAGAGCCTTTCGATCGCTGCCGATTTGTGTATTTATACGAATCACAACATTAAAACATTGAGCCTTGGACAATAGCCATGAATTTAATGCCGCATGAGATTGTCGACTATCTGAATCAACATATTATCGGTCAAAACGATGCCAAAAAAGTCATTGCGCTGGCACTTCGTACCCGATACCGGCGGCTGCAGCTTGATTCTGAGCTCCAAGATGAAATCATGCCGAAAAATATCCTAATGATCGGCTCTACGGGTGTCGGAAAAACGGAGATTGCCCGTCGTCTCGCCAAACTGATGCGTGTACCGTTTATCAAAGTTGAAGCAAGCAAATACACCGAAGTAGGCTTTGTCGGCCGTGATGTCGAATCGATGGTCCGTGATTTAGTCATGACCTCCCTTTCTTTGGTCAAGGCCGAACATCAAGAGCATCATAAAAATGCCATTGAGCACTACGTGCACGAAACGATCCTTGCCAAACTTCTTCTTACTTCTCATACGGCAACCCGCGAAGAGATCGAAGAACAGCTCCTTCAAGGGCAATTAGACGATCACATCATTCAAATCGATATGCCAAACAATACAATTGAATTCAACGATACCAACATACCTCCTGAAATTGCAAAGGTACAAGAATCGTTTTCGAAAATGTTTTCCGTGATGGGCAAAGAAGAGCGGACCAAAGAGGTCAGTGTCAAAGAGGCGAAAGAGATTTTACGAAACGATGCGGCTGACAAACTGCTCAATCATGATCAAATCAAACGCGAAGCCTTTAAACGGGCAGAAGAAGGGGGAATCATTTTCCTCGATGAAATCGATAAAATTGCCGTCAGTTCCCGCAGTGACGGACGAAATGATCCGAGCAAAGAAGGGGTTCAACGCGATTTGCTCCCGATTGTTGAGGGGAGTGTCGTATCGACTAAATTCGGCCCTATTAAAACGGATCATATCCTCTTTATTGCTGCGGGTGCCTTTCATCTGAGCAAGCCCAGTGATCTGATTCCGGAACTGCAAGGGCGTTTTCCGCTTCGTGTTGAACTGGAACCGCTCACCGAAGAGGCGCTCTATCTCATTTTGACCAAACCGAAAAACTCCCTTCTTGAACAATATAAAGCCCTCCTCTCTACTGAAAATGTGACGTTGGAATTTGACGATGCCGCTATTCACGCGATGGCAAAATACGCCCAAATAACCAATGAAAGAACGGAAGATATCGGGGCTAGACGTCTGCATACTGTTGTTGAAAAAGTACTTGAAGAAGTCAGCTTTGATGCCCATATCCATGCCGGAAGCGTCGTTACCATAGGGGAAGAGAGCGTAAACGCTCTTCTGAAACCCGTAGTGGATAATGATGACCTCTCCCGCTACATACTTTAAAAAGGAAACCTTGTGAATAAAGCAGGATTCGTCGCTCTGATCGGGCGGCCAAATGCCGGAAAAAGCACCATGATGAATTGGCTTTTAGGAGAGAAAATCGCTCTTGTAAGCCAAAAAGCAAACGCTACTCGAAAACGCTCCAATGCCATCGTAATGCATCATGACGATCAAATCATTTTTGTGGATACCCCGGGTCTGCACCAAGCCGAAAAACTTCTCAATCAATACATGCTCGAAGAGGCGCTCAAAGCGATCGGCGATTGCGACATCGTGGTTTACTTAGCCCCGGCATCGGACAAGACAAGTTATTATGAAAAGTTTTTAGAGATCAATGGCAGCAAGCGCAAACATATTATTGTTCTGAGTAAAATCGATCAAATTTCCCAAGCAGATCTTCTCAAAAAGATCGGTGAATACAACCGTTTTAGCGAACACTTTGAAGCGCTTATCCCTATGTCCGTCACCAAAAATGTGGGACGGGAAGATCTTCTCAGCACGATTGTTAAAAATCTTCCGGAATCCCCTTATCTGTATGATCCTGAGCATTTGACAACGGAAATGATGCGCGATATTTATAAAGAGTTTATCCGTGAAGCTATTTTTGATAACATCAGCGATGAGATCCCGTACGAATCAGACGTTCTGATTGATAAAATCGAAGAAGATGCTCCCGTTGAACATATCCGGGCCACAATCATCGTTGAAAAAGAGTCCCAAAAAGGGATTATCATCGGTAAAGGGGGAGCCGCCATTAAACGGATCGGGAAAAATGCTCGGGAAAAAATCGAACGTCTCGCGTCCAAACCCGTTTATCTGGAACTTTTTGTCTCTGTCAAAAAAGGATGGACAACCGATAAAAAATTCTTAAGTGACTTAGGCTATCAATGGTAAAAAAAATCGTACTGCTCTCTTTCTTTCTCACCTCTCTCATAGGAGGAGAGGTGATGGACCTCTATCGCAGCGGCGGAATGCGTGCGATCCAACAAGCCATTGACAAAGGGATGAGTGATCCGACCTACTGGCAATCGAAACTCACCCAAAAAGATCTCAGATTCGGCTATTATGAATCAACGGATACGCTCCTCATCTGCGGCAAAGATCATGCTTCTCTTAATCTTTATCGCAAAGATCAAAAAGATCGATTCGCCCTTCTTAAAAGCATTCCGGCTTTCACCGGCAAGTATGATGGCGATAAAACAACCGAAGGAGATCGCAAAACCCCAATAGGGGTCTACACGCTCACCCAAAAGCTAAGCACCGTCGACCCTTTCTATGGTCCCATGGCCTTCGTAACCTCTTATCCAAATCTGTATGATCGTATTCGCGGTAAAAACGGGGATGGCATTTGGATTCACGGAGTACCCTTAGAAGGAGATAGAGACAGCTTCACAAAAGGGTGTATCGCCATTAACAACGATCAGCTGAGCGGATTGGACCAATCGATCGATTATAAAAACACCCTGTTGCTCATCGATACCAAAATAAAAGAGCGTGACAATTTTCCCTACGCGAACATTATTGCACAACTCTATCAATGGCGCTATGCGTGGAAATACAATGATTTTCAAAACTATCTCTCTTTTTATGATACAACCTTTGTCCGCTTTGACGGGATGGAATACTACGATTTTAAAATGTTTAAACAGCGCATTTTTGATAAAAAAGAGACGAAAGAGATCCTGTTTTCCAATCTGAACATCATCCCTTATCCTGGGGAGCGTCCAAACTTGTTTATGGTAACGTTCGATGAAGTGTATACGAGCGATAGACACAATTTTACGGGTAAAAAATCACTCATGCTCCTGCTCAATACCGATCATTCCATTTCAATCATCTCTGAGCAATAATAGAATGCGCCTCTTTTTTGCTTTCCTTTATCTCACCGCTGCATTACAAGCACTTCCGTTCTCTTTAGTGAAGCACAAAGCTTCCGATAATAACGACACAACCCTTCTCGTTATCGGCGGTATTCACGGCAACGAGCCGGGAAGCTATTTTGCGGCTTCCATACTGACCCAGTACTACACCATCACCAAAGGAAATCTTTGGGTCATCCCTAATCTCAATCACACCAGCATACTTATGAACAGCCGTGGCGTTAATGGCGATATGAATCGTAAATTTGCCGATATCGATCCTAATGATCCCGATTTATCGATTGTGGAAGAGCTTAAAAACATCATTGTTGATCCGAAGGTAGATCTTATTCTCAATCTTCACGACGGGCATGGCTTTTACCGCAAAGAATATAAAAATACGATCTTTAATCCGGGAGCATGGGGACAAACCTGCGTGATTGATCAAGGGGCACTCGACGGAGAGCACCGCTATAAGGATCTGGATAAAATAGCCACCGCGGTTAGCAAAGAGCTCAACGGTGGATTGATTGAAAATCATCATTGTTTTGATGTCCGCAATACGAATACCCGATTTGATGATGAAGCGATGAAACACTCCCTCACCTTTTTTGCCATCAACCACAACAAGCCGGCCTTTGCCATTGAAACCAGTAAAAATCTTCCGACATTACACGAAAAAGTTTTTTATCACCTGCGTGCCATCGAGGGATATATGCGCTATATGGGGATAACGTATCAACGTTCTTTTGAGCTAACCCCTGAAAAACTCAATGAAATACTGCAAAAAGATGGCGATGTAACTATTAATAACAATACCTATCTTAATTTAGTAGATTTAAAAAATGATTTAAGTTTCATTCCGCTAAAATCAGAAGGTAACGGTTTCGCATTCTCCCATCCGTTGGGAGGGATCCTTCAAGATAAAGGGAAGTTTCATCTTTATGTTGGAAATCGAAAGATTAGTTCGCTGACTCCAAGCATTCATTCGGATGCTCAGAGCAGTGAAAAACCAATCTTAGAAATAGATGGGAAATCGCACGTAATAAACTTTGCTAAAGAATATTCAGTTAATGCCGATTTTAAAGTCGTAACTGATCCAAAAACACGTGTTAATATCATCGGTTTTACTCGAGAGGGGAAAAAAGATGAAAGCAATATCAATGTTTCGCTTAAAGATTTAGATCCGAAATACTCGGTCGATAAAAACGCAAAGGTTTATCGTGCTGAATTTTATCGAGACAGTGCTTTTTACGGGATGATTTTGATACATTTTAAATAGGATAGAGGATGAGCAAACAGCAAACATTTTCAACCATCATATCAGCCAATCCTTACAGGAAAGACTTTTATCTTGGTGCACTTAACAGCATTTCCAGTGTTGCTTCACCGTCATTTTCAAAAGAGCAGTACGCTATCTCTTTTTTAAATACAAAAGGGTTTATATCGGCATTAATCGGTATCAGTAAAAACATTCCCGATGATGATATTTACGATGCCTTAGAGAACAAAGTTTATGAAGAGCTTGCTCTTGATATGGCGATAGAATACCAAATTCAATTCATAGAGGCGATCAACCGGATCACTGACAGTGAACGCTATTTTCACGTTTTCGTTGTTGATCCCCTGACGCTTGAACAAGAATTTGCCCCTGCCATTGAAGCCATCAAGTACATTGATCAAATTGTCCCTGTCCCCTTATTGCTCAAGTCTCTGTATGTCAAAGAGATCATCGACTCCAGTGATGTACACTGCTTCATATATTTTCAAGAAAATGATGCTTTCTTCACTATTTATAATGAACAGGAATTTGTTTATACCAAATCACTCAAATACTCTCTCAAGCAGATGCATGAACGCTTTTGCGAGTTATTGGGTGAAACGATTGAATTAGTCACCTTTGAAAACATATTAGCAACGCAAGGGCTCAATCCGAGTAATCCTGAATACCAAAAAAACTTTCTGAAGCTCTTTGGAGAAATTTTTCTTCATATCAATGATGTTATGACCTATGCCAAGCGTGCGTTCGAAATCAAACAATTTGATACCATCTATATCGGTACCGCAGTCGGAAGCATCAGCGGTCTTGACGAGTATGCCCAAACGTATCTTGGGCTTAAAACACTCCCCTTTAATTTTGATTTTGGCTTTAAAACCAATGGAGCCATCGTCGATCAAGTTCACCAGCTCATGCATTTATATGCACGGCTTGAATCCGATGAACGGTACGAATGCAATTTCACGATCTTTCATCGCCCTCCCCCATTCGCCAAGCGTGACAGCGGCAAGCTGATTTTAGTGGCTGCCGCTTCTTTGGCAGCGGCATTGCTCTATCCCGGTACCTATTGGGGACTTGCCTACGTTGAAGACTTTCACTATGCCTTAATGAACCAGGAATATGAAAAGGTTCACATTGAAAAAATGACCCGAGAATCAATCATTAATTTAAAAGAGGCCAACAAGAAAGCCGCTCAAGCTCTTTTGGATGAACAAAAGAATGCTTACAAACAAAAACAAGACACATTGATACAAATTCATGATAAAAAAGTCAATTATCCGATGAAAGCAAAAATTGCAGCTGATTTTACACGCAGTTTCAATCAGTATCGGGTAAAACTCAAATCACTGGGATACAGTGAAGAGAACAATTCAACCGTTAAAACCTTTAATTTCATGTTAACTGCATCGAAAACACAGGACATTACGGCGTTGCTCAAACATCTGACGGACACGAAAAGAGACCGATATGATTTCGATCTCACCCTTATCTCTTATGACAGTAATAGCTCATCATACCTCAGTGAGCTAAAGGCGGTACTCAAATGAAATTTAATATCGAAGATTACCTCTATTCCCTAGATCAATCGCTTGCCTTAAAAAGTGAACGCGATAAAATGATGATGTTCATCATGATATTCGTCTCTTTAAACGCTTTTTCCTATCTTCTCTTTTGGGAAAGTTCGGAAGCGAGTTTTAAAGTTTCACATGAAAAAGCGGTTGAAATGGAAACGGCGCTGAATGCCGATAAACAGTATCTAGCTGCTAATCCGGTAGAACGTATTGCTCAAATTGAGCAAGAGACAAAAGCCATTGAAGTAGAACATCAGCACTATATTCAATACAATGACTACATAAAAGGTCAAATGGAACAAATTTCATCTCTTTATTATGATGAAAAAGTGTGGGGGGGATATTTGGATTCTGTCTCTAAATTTGCACGTGCTTATAACGTGAAATTAAATCAGTTCGGCAACACGTTAACAACCGACAACAGTTCATTCGGGCATGTTCTAGACATTACCATATCGGCAGAAGGGCCTTATAAAAATACCCTTAAATTCATCAACGCATTAGAGCAAAGCTACCTTGTTGTTGACTTGCACGACATGAATATGAGTGCGGATGCAAAATTCAAAAGTGATTTGAATATCTCTGTATGGGGGATTGTACGCCAATGAAAACAGTTACACTGACATCCATTATTCTCTGTGCCGCTCTTCAGGCAGCTACGAATACGATTAACACACCAATGACATTGCCCGCTACGGGAAATGTCACCATATTGGAACCGAAAAACGACAAAGAGCTTGCGTGGGTAGATGAGCAGATTAAGGCCATAATACCCGCTAGAATCGGGATTTCAGATGGTTTTATAAACTCTTTGAATGACCCCATTAAATATGTCGGATCAGCATCTCGTGCTCCAAGCACACAAAAATCGAGCCTTTTAGCTCCGCCGAGACTAGGAAGCCTCCCCATGATGCCGACAATGCCAAAAGTCGTAGTGGAGCCTTTGCGGCTTTACGCGCTTATGAATAAATCGGCTCTTATCAATGGCAAATGGTACAGACTCAATGATTCTGTACGGAACTTCACGCTCAGTGAAATCAAATCAAACTCGGTATTGTTGACGGGGAAAAAAGATCAGAAGTTGATCTTATTTATCACGAAACAAAACAATAATATCAAAATCATCACTAAATAGGAAAGCAAAATGAGACCAGTATTTAAATCTAATGCACGAGCACTTCTACTATCGGTTGCAACGGCTGCGTTTCTTGTCAGTTCAGCTCACGCAGACTGCACCTATGAACTATTTAACATCGCTTCTGTCAAAGGGACCACGGTTGGAGAATTTGTTGATCAGATCAGCGATGAATGCGGCATGAGTGTCATCGTCGCCGATGCGGAAGCCGAGAACATTCTCAAAAAACAGATGAATAAAACCTATCTGAAAAACTTAACGATCAATGAAGTCCTTGATTTGATCGTTAAAGAGAATAATTTACAATATACCCTTACAAACAATGTATTGAAAATCTCGTATTTAACGACGAAAACGTATCAGCTCGATTATATTATTACCGAGCGCAAAGGAACGGGAAGTACCAATATCCGTCTTAGTTCGAATACGGGATCGGCTGCTGGCGCCACTAACGGCGCCACTACCGGCGGCACTACGCAAGGTGCGTCTACGAGCGGTGCCTCGTCCGAATCGGGAACCAATATTTCTTCGGTGGATGAAGTAAAATTTTGGGGTGATTTAGAAAATGAGATCAAAAGCGTCCTAAGCCGTCCTGAAGACAGCTACAACCGAAACAAATC
>DASUMY010000147.1:0-2169 GCA_036277435.1 Sulfuricurvum sp. | reverse complement strand
TATACGTTTGTTGTTCCGCCCGATGAGGGGGAACGGTACATGAGTGGGGAGTGCAAAGCTCAGCTCGAAATATGGAAAAATCCGTGGGAGCTGTTTTGAAAACATTCACTGCCGAATCCATGTATGACATCCTCTCATGGGGGCAAGAAGCCCTCAAAGAGTCCGATACGATCACGTTCGAAGTCCTCAATCCCGACATCGGACGCGGAAGCTATGCCGGAGAATCGGTTACCGTCAATGGTATCTCCTACCTTTACCGCAGCTATAAAGCGCTAAGCGATTTGGGAGAGCTTCTCTTTTGCCGGATGCTGACGCCCAAGATTATCTCGGAGCATACCGTCGCCATTACCTATGAAAAACTCGATCTAGGCGATTCGTTTCACCACAGCCAGGCCAAAGAGGAAAAATACGGCACCGCTTCCCGTTTTTCCGCCATTCACAAAAATGAAGAGCCGGCATTTCTCTCCCCCTATCTGCGCGCGCTTCGAAGCGTAAAAATCGGGGAGAAAAAACGGATTCTCAATCTGGGAATCAATACGGGGGATGAATTTGATTTGATACGGCAACTACTCCCCATACAGACATATCAAAACATCGAACTGGTCGGGATCGACCACTCCCAATCGGCAATTGATACGGCACGGGAACGGTTCAGCGAAGGAAATGCGACGTTTTACGTCCATGACATCAACGATTTGGCCTCTTTGGATTTGGGACGCTTTGACCTCATCATCACCATCGGTACATTGCAAAGCCCGGGGATCGATTTTAAACCGCTGTTTATGAAACTCATTCAAGAGTATCTGTCACACGATGGTGCGCTGATTTTAGGATTTCCGAACTGCCGGTGGATAGGTGGGGAGATGATTTATGGAGCCAAAGCGCCTAATTACCGCTATTCAGAGATGACGCTGCTGTATAAAGATGTCTATTACTGTAAAAAATATTTACAGCAGAAAAAATTCCGTGTCACATTGACCGGAAAGGACTATGTCTTTTTGACAGGGACGAAAATCGGTTCTCTCGCTTAAGAAACAAACCGTTAATGGAATTGCCCCTCTTCCCAGACATCTTTCGCAGGGTGCTTGGCATGGACTTCTTCCATCAAGTCTTTTGTTTTCAATACATACACATCGTCATCACTCGTTATACAATACAGCTCGTATTGGACTAAATCGGGATTCTGTTTCACGACCACTTCTTTAATCCCCAAATCAAGCGCAAATTTACGAATCGGCAGCAGGACTTCCTTATGTTTCGTCATTATCTTGACGATCAAATCCCCTTTATAACCCGCATAGGTATTGATACTTTCAATATCAAAATCAAGGGCATAACGGATAATTTTTTTTCTTTCTTCGTGCATCATGGTACCCTTTCAACAAGGTTTATAATTTACTTTTATCAAGTATAGCAAAAAATCATAACTTTATTTCCAAATTTCCTGCGTAACCGTCACATCCCCGCGTGTACTGTGGATACTCAGCTCTCCGTCGCTAATATTGCACTGCAGCCGCATCGACCGCTCACAAAGCTGATCGAGTCCCTGTGCATGCAGATGAATAACGCTGAGATTTTTAAACCGCACGTAGGCCGCTTCGTTTTGCCGCCACCATACCGCAGCGCTGCGTTGATTGTACGTATAGACGATCACCCTCTCAGCGCGGCCGCACGCCTTGCGAAGCCGTTTCTCATCCACTTGAGCCAAATCAATCCACAGTTCGATATCGCCGCCGTAATTTTTATACCACAGTTCCGGTTCCTCTTCCCCGCCGATCCCTTTGGTAATAGCTAACTGATCCGACGCGTTGAGGGCAAAAGCCGCCAGACGAATCATAAGACGCTCATCGGTTTCGGAGGGGTGCTGCGCTATCGTGATATCGTGCGTTTCGTAATAATTGCGATCCATATCCGCAATATTCAATTGTACTTTGTAAATCGTTGAACCTGCGGCCATATACACTCCTTATCATAAAGCGAACTATGCCATATGAGCCCTTACAACCTCTCCTAAGTAGAAATCCAATATAATAAAACACTATTTTCATACGGAGCCTGCATGAGCTATTCTGCCCTTACTACGATTCGCCAAGTATTGACGCTTCCCGTCATCGTCATAGCCATGGGGTATTTTGTCGATATCTACGATCTGATTCTCTTTGGGGTTGT
>DASUMY010000146.1:0-11165 GCA_036277435.1 Sulfuricurvum sp. | reverse complement strand
TTTTGAGAGTACGATTACCCAAGAGGGGTCAAAAGTCCGTATCAAAGGCTCTTCGGTAATGAAAATGTCCGATTTCGGGATCAAACCGCCGAAGATGGTGTTTCTCACAGTGCGTGATCAAGTCGATTTGAGTGTGGATGTCTCGTTGAAGCGATAAATTTCTCCAATTTCTAAAATGCGGGGAGAAAAAGAGTAGTCGTTCTCGGCTATGAGTTTTTCAAACCATTGCAGCGGTTCCTCCATCGGTTCATCGGAGAGATTGAAGGTTCCGTAGTGAATCGGAATGAGTGTTTTTGCCGCCAGATCGACACCAGCCTGAACGGCTTGGGGAGGGTTGAGATGATTGTGCCGCATGATCCACTCCGGTTTATAAGCACCGATCGGTAAAAAAGCCTCATCAATGGCGAAGCGCTCTGCAATAGCGTGAAAATGATCGCTGTAGGCAGTGTCTCCGCTGTGAAAGAGCGTTCGCTCTTCATTCTGTATCACAAATCCTCCCCATAACGCTTTGTTGGTGTCCCAAGGGGTCCGTTTGCTCCAGTGCTTAGCAGGGGTCAGCGTAATGAACAATCCTCCCACCATCAACGATTCCCACCATTCCAGCTCGAAGCATCGCTCCCGCGCTATCTTCCCCTTCATGTAGCGCCAAAATCCTCTCGGAGCAACAATAACAAGATGGGGATTTTGTTTCATCAGATAGCGAATCGAGGGTTTGTCATAGTGATCGTAGTGAGCATGGGTTAGAAGGACAATATCGGCTTTTAGCTCCTCTTTGGGCACGGGAAGCGGTGTGAATCGTTTATACATAGGTATGTGGCCCAAAATCGGATCGATGGCAACCGTCGTGTTGCCGAGTTTCAGCCATAGCGTTGCATGGCCCATCCACATCGCGTATGCTCCTGCAGGCAATCGGGACTGAGGCTGAATCGGGAGTATGGGGGAGGGTTTGATTTTTGGCGAGATGAACTTGGTGAGCTGCCAGCGGAGTATTTTTAAAAAAGAGATTCTAGGCGATGTCAAATGTTTTTTCATGGCGAACTCATCGTATCAAGATAATATAGGCTAAGCATTATAGTATATTCGTATGGGTAGAATTGTTAGCAATTGAGAAAATTACCGTTAGTCGCGCATCAATACTGTGTGTGCGATACGAAGGGAAAAAAATGTTCAAAGTAGTGTTGTTTTTTGTGTTTGCCGTTTCCGCTTTTGGAGATTTTAACAATCAAACCTATGCCGATGTGTGCTACACGTATGCGCACAACAGACGTGATTTGCAGCCTCCTGGCGATAAAGCGGCTGAGATTCGTTCCAACATCGTTAATACGGCGTATGTGACATCAAAAGTTGTCCGCTGGGAGAGAGAAAAAGAGTTTGAGTTTCCTATTTTGGCGTTGATTGAAGATGAGGTGATTGAACAAGCGTGTATGGATACCCTCACCCTTCAAAAAACGTCGAAGAAAGAGAACTTTGTATTCTATTTAGCCTATCAAAAGGCGGTGTATCTGAACACCGTCGAAGCGCTTATGAAGCTGGCAAAACCACGGAAGAACCCCTAAGGGACATTCATCTTTACGGCTGCTGCTGATGTGATCCGTCACAATAGGGTTTCCGCCCTGATCGGCCGCATCGGCAGAGCCATGCATCGGTATCGGCTTTGACACTGAAAGCAATGGGCGTTTTTCCTGTTCCTACGTGCGCTCCGTCGCAAAAAGGAAATTTTTGGGAATGACCGCACGTGCAATAGCTATAGGTTTCGTCGGCATTAAGGGATGCTTTATAGGGGGAGTTTTGGAAATAAGTAGGCTTGTCCATCGTCTCTCCTTTGGAAAAGGTGTAACGAATATCATATACCAAATTTTATAAAAATACGTTAGGGTATGATTAAATGGGGAATTTGAATCGTTGAAAAGTCGGTAAATGGGGAGATTAAAAGATGGCGGGCCACTAAGGATTTGAACCTTAGGAGGTATTACCCTCGCCGGTTTTCAAGACCGGTGCAATCGACCACTCTGCCAGTGACCCGTATAAAAGTGAGTATATTTTACATTTTGGAGGTGGCACCCGGATTCGAACCGGGGGTCAAGGTTTTGCAAACCAGCGCCTTACCACTTGGCCATGCCACCAACCTATGTATTTGGTGCCCGGAGCCGGACTTGAACCGGCACAGTGTTACCACCGAGGGATTTTAAGTCCCTTGCGTCTACCGATTTCGCCATCCGGGCAACGATAACAAAAAATACCTCAGTTAAGACATCGGTTGCCGATATTTCAACTGAGGTATATGGAGCGGGAAACGAGGTTCGAACTCGCGACCCCAACCTTGGCAAGGTTGTGCTCTACCACTGAGCTATTCCCGCATTGTTTTTGTGGAATGGAAGTATAGCAACTTTTTTTTTATGTGTAAAGAGCAATAGTGATTTTTTTATATTTTTGTTCCTATCAAAGGTTTCTAGAGTTGCGGTGGGGTATAATCACGATAACTAAAACATTACAATATTTAAAGGACTATCATGCGTAGTGATACCATTAAACGGGGGTTTGATAAAACTCCTCACCGCAGTTTACTCCGTGCAACGGGTTTAAAAGACGAAGATTTCAACAAACCGTTTATCGGAGTCGCTAATTCACATATTGATATTATCCCCGGGCACTTTTTTCTTCAGGAGTATGGCCGTATTGTCAAAGAGGCGATTCGTGAAGCGGGCGGCATACCGTTTGAGTTTAATACGATCGGCGTCGATGACGGTATCGCGATGGGGCATGATGGGATGCTGTACTCTCTTCCAAGCCGGGAAATCATTGCCGACAGTATCGAGACGGTGATGAATGCGCACAAGCTGGACGGATTGATTTGTATCCCTAACTGTGACAAGATTGTTCCGGGGATGCTCATGGGTGCGCTTCGTGTCAATGTTCCGACGATTTTTGTATCGGGGGGACCGATGAAGGCGGGACATAAAAAAGACGGAACGCCGATCGACCTCGCAACGGCATTCGAAGCCGTCGGAAAACATGCCGATGGCAAAATGTCGGACGAAGAGTTGTACGAAATCGAGTGTGAAGCGTGTCCCTCGGGCGGATCATGTTCGGGGATGTTTACGGCCAATTCGATGAATACGCTCTGCGAAGCGATGGGCGTCGCACTGCCGGGTAACGGTACGGTTTTGGCGATGACGCCGGAGCGGATCGCCATGGTGAAAACAGCCGCGAAACGGATTGTCGAGATGGTTATGGACGAGAATCCGTCGAAGTGGAATATGCGCAATATTCTCAATGAAAAAGCAGTACATAATGCATTTGTCATTGATATGGCGATGGGAGGATCGTCCAATACGGTACTTCACATGCTGAGCATTGCGAAAGAGGCGGAAGTGGATTTTGATATCACGCAGATCAATACGATCAGCGAAAATGTTGCCCATATCGCAAAAATTTCTCCATCCCTCTCAACGGTACATATGGATGATATTAACCGTGCGGGGGGAGTGAATGCCGTTATGAAAGAGGTGAGCCGCCGCGGCGGCGTCTTGCATCTGGATGCAATGACGGTTACGGGTGAGACGCTGGGCGAGCGGATCAAAGATGCGGTGATTAAAGATACGAACATTATTCATACGAATGAAAACGCCTACTCTCCCGTAGGGGGATTGTCGATTCTTTTCGGTAACTTGGCCGAAGAGGGGGCGGTGGTTAAGACTGCCGGTATCACCCCGAATATGCGCCAGTTCAAAGGGACGGCGATTTGTTTCAACTCCCAGCAAGAAGCGATTTCGGGAATCGTAAGCCACAAAGTCAAAGCCGGCAATGTGGTCGTTATCCGCTATGAAGGCCCAAAAGGGGGTCCCGGTATGCAGGAGATGCTTGCTCCAACGGCCCTTATTATGGGGATGGGATTAGGGGAGAGTGTCGCCTTGATTACCGATGGCCGTTTTTCCGGGGCGACGCGGGGTGCATCCATCGGACATGTCAGCCCTGAAGCGGCTGAGGGAGGTTTGATTGCTCTCATTCAAGACGGGGATGAGATTGAAATCGATGTTGATAGCCATCTTTTGCAGTTGAATGTCAATTATGAAGTGCTTGAACAACGACGTCTTCATTGGAAACCCGTCAAAAAAGAGATCAGCTCTAAATGGCTGAAACGCTACAGCCTTCTTGTTTCGAACGCCTCCAACGGGGCTGCTCTTAAGACAGAGTTATAACCTAATGGCCGGAGGGTTTAAACTCCGGCACTATTTTCTGCAAATCTTCAATCACATGGGTGCTTCTTAGCAATCTTTCAATATCGTCATTCAGCTTCTCAATCGCATAGGACGTTGAGCCTGCAATCATGATCGATTCAAAGGCCGTTGTTTGTTCACTTTCGTCAAGCAGCAGCTCTTCATACAGTTTTTCCCCGGGGCGCAATCCGGTGGTGACGATTTCGATGGGTTGCGTTGCGTAAAGGCGGATCATCGTTTGGGCTAAATCGGCGATTTTGACCGGTTCCCCCATATCGAGAATGAAAAGTTCACCGCCTCGCGCTATGGCGGCTGCTTGGAGAACGAGCTGGCAGGCCTCGGAGATGAGCATAAAATAACGGGTGATATCAGGGTGCGTCAAGGTCACCGGTCCCCCTGACTCGATTTGGGATTTGAATTTAGGGATGACGCTGCCGCTGGATCCCAAAACATTCCCGAATCGAACCGAAACGATTTCACTGCCGCGAGGGTCAACATTTTGGGCGTAGAGCTCGACGATCCGTTTGGTCGTTCCCATCACATTGGTCGGCCGCACGGCTTTGTCGGTCGAAATTATGACGATTTTGGGGACATGATGGGCAATAGCGCTGTCGATGACGTTGCGGCTGCCAATGATGTTATTATGGATTGCGGCGTGGACATTCGCTTCGCACAGGGGGACATGTTTGTAGGCGGCTGCATGGATCACAATGTCCGGTTTTTCACCGTCCATGAGGGAGTCCAGCAGCTCGCGATCAAGAATGTTGCATAATCTCAACGCAGCAGAGGGGATCTGTTCGCCGATTTGATAGAGATTGTATTCACTGTGATCGATTAAAATCAGTTTGGATGCGCCAAAGCGGTGGCATTGCAGTGAAATTTCACTTCCGATACTCCCCCCTGCACCCGTGATGAGGACGGTTTTACCCCGTATAAATTGTTCGATGGTTTGGGTGTCCAGGTCCTTGGGATGGCGGGCAAGAAGATCTTCGATCGAAAGAGGTTTGATGGGGGTGTTATCGGCATCGAGAAGCCGTGTCCGTGTGAATTCACGAATGTTTGTCGTACTCAGTACGCTATAAACATCCCGCAGCGATTCTTGGGAGAGGGATCCTTCGATAATGGCGGCGGTGATACCATGCTCACTGGTGTATTTTTGGATTTGGTCGATTCCAATGACTTTGAGGTTATGGATCGTTGAGCCTATCATATGGAAGTTTTTATCCAATACCGCGACAATAGCGATCGGATAGTAACCGATTGAACCCTCCAACGCACTTTTGATCAGATGTCCGGTGTTAGGGGAGATACCGATGATGAGCGCAGGTTTTAGAGGAAGATCATGATGTCCGGATTCAAGAATAAGGCGTTTGGAAAATCGAAGAGCCCCCAAGATACTAAAAGAGAGAAAAAAATCGATGATGATGACACTGCGGGGAAATGGGGCAAACACGTCAGGTAAAAGGGTGTGAAAAAGGGCAAAAATACCATAAGCGGCAACATGGGCTTTGAAGAGATTTTTTGCCTCTCCTAATCCAAAAAAACGCCAAATGATGGCGTAATTTTGAAAAAAAGAAATGGCGGTTATTTTAAGAAGGAGAAGGGTGATCGCGATGAACCAAAACGGCGTTAAAAAATCAACCGGTATGTTGAAATTGAATCGCAGCAAATAGGCTGCGTACAAACTACACAAAGAGAAAAAAACATCGGCGCTTAGGAAAAATCCGATCCGCTTGGCATTGCTTGGACGAAGCAATTCGGTCATGAGAGCGCCTTTTTGATCCAATAGGAGACTCTTTCGACCTCTTTTTGGGTCATCGCCGATCCACTGGGGAGGCAGAGCCCTTTTTGAAACAAAACTTCTGACGTTCCATTGGCCAGATGCAAGGCATCTTTAAACAAGGGTTGAAGATGCATCGGTTTCCATAGCGGGCGGCTTTCGATATTGTTATGTTCCAGCGCGAGACGGATGGTATCGGGATCGGTATGGGCGAAGGCAATGGTGGTCAGCCAACGATTCCCTTGAGTATGCGCAAGCTCCGGCATAAACGTGATTTCGGCAACGTTTTCAAGCTCTTGACGATACCATTGAAAAATCTGCCGTCGGGATGCAACTCTTTCCGAGAGCACTTCCATTTGTGCGACGCCGATTGCCGCTAAAATATTGCTCATCCGGTAGTTGTACCCAAAGTCGGTGTGTTCGTAGTGAGGGGCATCGTCACGTGCCTGCGTGGCATAAAAACGGGCTTTTTCGATCAGCTCTGAATGGGCAGAGACGAGCATCCCCCCTCCGGAGGTGGTGAGGATTTTATTACCGTTAAAGCTGTACACGCCGAACGTTCCAAAGGTACCGCTTTGTTTCCCCCCATAGGTGGCGCCAAGACTTTCTGCCGCATCTTCGATCAGATATATCTGATGGGCATTGCAAATGGCAGCAATTGTCTCGAGATCGGAACATTGGCCGTAGAGGTGGGTCAGGATCAGCGCTTTGGGTTTTTTAGGCGCATTGGCTATCGCCTGCTCCAGCAGGATCGGATCCAGATTCCAGCTTTTTGAATCACTGTCGATGAAATAAGGAATGGCGTTCTGATAAAGGATAGGGGCAATGGAGCCGATAAAGGTAAATGAGGATGCCAAAACGATATCTCCCGCACCGATTCCCAGAACTCTGAGTGCAAGGTGAATTGCCGCAGTGGCACTCGAGAGAGCAAGAGCATGCGGTGTTTGGGAAAACTCCCGGATACTTTGTTCAAACTGCTCTACCATCGGACCCAGAGGGGCGATATAGTTGCTTTCAAATGCCTGTGCAATATACTCCTGCTCGCGGCCGCTCATGTGAGGGGGGGAGAGAAAGAGGCGGGATGGCTGCATCATTACACTTTCAGTTTATAGATTTTACTCATCGGAGTGCTTAAAAGCGGTTCAAAGAGATTTTTGTCGTAGTGTTCAAAGACGAACATCTGGATATACGCCGAATTGAGATAAAAATCATCGACGACCAAAAAACGGCCATAACTGGCCAGGTAGATGACATTGAGCCCTTCGGATCCAAACCGCTGTTCGTTTACGCGCAGTTGGTTCGTCTGATCGTAACCGACTTGATAAAAACGTTGGATAGAAACTTCTTTGTTCCCCAGTTTTAGGCTATTTTTCTCTTTGAGAATCGAGATCCCATTTCCAAGCTCTATCGTTTTTCCGGTATCTTGCATCGATCCTGTTGCATAAAAGAACGGCTGGTCGAAAACATTTCCGGGATTTTTGAGATCCAAGTGGCTAAAGAGGGTGACGGTTGGGAGAATCTCCATCATCCGAAACGGTAAATAAAGATAGACATCGCGGGTCGCTTTGGGCAATGCAGAGGGATCTGCCTGCAATGCCACCATCATATCATCGATGCTGTCTGCTTTATAATCTTTGAGCATTTCGGCGATAATCGCACTTCGGTTGTTCTCGAACCCTTTTTCGGTATATTCGATACTCAGTCGTGCCATAGCGGCCGCATTTTGTTGCGGTTGTGTCAAAATATAACTGGCGGGGTAGTTGACATCACCGCTGTGCTTCCCCCCGTCGATAAGGGTCTTTACATCGCTATAGTAGCGGATCGGATAGCCGTAATCCCACCACGTGATAACATAATCCTCTTCTTTTGAGAGCGTACCCAACTCGTCCAGGGTTGCGACTTCTTGCGCGGTAAATACCGTCGGAGTCATATACCCTCTGATGTGCAGATAATTGGGATAGATCGCAGCAGAAGTAAAGATGAATAGGGCTATGGCACGGAGCCATCCTTTTTCAATCGGACGGGTCATCAGAAGTAGAAGGTAGGCAAATCCGATCGCCATGGGGGCGACGGCATAGATGGTGAAACGCAATCCTGCGGACATGGCAATGAATCCCAATCCTACGAGAGGCACGGTGATCAGGAGCGGTCGGTAAGCGATAATGGCCAGAACGTAGCCGATTGCCGAGAGAACAAAGGTGAGAGGATGGCCGCTGATTCGCTCGGCGAATACGTTGAAGGGGATATGGCCTGCTTCACGAACGGTCTGGACGACATCATAAAAATACAGACCCGTACTGTCGGATACGCTTTCTCGGACAAGATACCCTTTGAGCTGATTCCAGATCGGGTCGATTCCTCCGGTTGCAAAGTAAAGGAGGATAACCCCGCTAAAGAGAGCCCAAAACCATTTTTGGTCGAGAGTCGGACGATAATGGAAAAAAGCGTAAAGAGCTGCGGCAAGGGCCATTTTTACCAAAAACGGCAGGGAGAGTACTCCGATGATTATAAAAAGGGCAATTTTATACAAATGATGATTGGTGCGATCGAAAATCAAGGTATAAAGTATCATCATCCCAAGAATGGCACTGTTGATGGCATAGCTTTGAGGATACCACCAGTAATAGAGAGAAAAAGAGAGGGCAATCGGGATGAGATAGCGATTGCGCTGATGCACGATGGCTAAAATAATAAAATAAACGGCAAAAAGAGGCAATACGATATTGAGCATATCGGTATCGTAATAGCCCGTCATCGTTCGGTTGTAGTAGCTGTGGGTAACGCTTGTGAGCAAAGCGGCGATAAATCCCAGGGTTGTCTGATTGAGCGAACGCCCGATGAGAATGATAGGAAGAACGATCAGCGAACCGATAAAAGAGGGCATATATAAAATCAATGTCTCAAAGTTCACCGGGATTATTTTAGAGAGCCATGCTGTCAAAAGCGACAGGGGTTCTTGGACGGGGGAGAGATCGTTTGCCTGATGGGTTCCGGCCAGAATGTCGCGGGCCCCTTCGGCAAAGAAGTAGCCGTCATTCGTATTGAGCATGAGCTCATTCTTCCAATGAAAAGCTTCGACCCCCTGAACGTCAAGGACCCAGGCATAGCGCAAAGAGAGGGAAAAGAGATAGGCGAAAAGTAGGAAAAAAAGGAGAGTTTTGATCCCAATGAATTCATCGGAGAGTTTGAAATGCATGAAAATTCCTATTTGTTTTTTAAAATTATGAGTATAAGTTTATCGAATTATGAATCTAAATTTGCTTTCGGCTTTTTCTGAGGGTGGCCGGAGTCCCGAATGCAATCGAATGAGACGGAATATCATGAATCACTGTACTTCCGGCACCGATCACTGTGTTGGCTCCGATGCTTATATTTTGAATAACATTGGCGCCTATGCCGATGTGGGTATTGGGACCGATATGGACATTTCCGGCAAGGGCGGCATTGGGAGAGATATGGACAAACGCTTCTACGCGGCAGTCGTGTTCAACGATCGATGCCGTGTTGAGGATGCATCCCTGTGCAATCCGTGCATCTGCATTAATAACGGCAAGGGGCATAACGACCGTCCCCGCTCCTATCGTAGCAGAAGGGGAGACGACAGCGCTGGGATGGATGAGTGTAGGGAGGTGAAATCCGGCATCGGTTATCTTGGCATAGACAGTTTCACGTGCATGATTCTCCCCTATTCCAAGGGCAATTTGTGCGTTAGGGTGTGCGGAGCGAAAAGAATCCCATGAGTAGACCCCTGGAATCGTTTGATCATCGATCCAGCCTCCCAGTGTGTATCCGCAGCTTTGAAGGATATCCGCAACGACTTTTCCATGACCGCTGGCACCGTAAATAAAAACCTCATTTGCTCCCACGAAATTTCTCCATTGTTGCTTCCCCTTGTTGGGATATCCCCTCTTTTTTAAATACTTTTATGATCGTTAAAAGAAGAATTTTCAGATCAAACCAAAACGACACACGGTTCACATACTCGACATCATAACGAAATTTTTTTTCCCAGCTGATGGCATTACGTCCATTGACCTGGGCCCATCCGGTAATTCCCGGTTTGACATCATGCCTCTTTGATTGCCGGGGGGTGTAGAGTTCCAAATACTCGATGAGCAGCGGACGGGGACCGATAAAGCTCATCTCCCCTTTGAGGACATTGACGAGCTGTGGAAGCTCGTCGAGGCTGAGACTGCGGATGAGTTTCCCGATTCCGTGCAATCTCTCTGAATCCCTTAACAGCTCTCCCTGATCATCCCGTGCATTGTTCATGGTCCGAAATTTATAAATGGTAAAAATTTTACCGTGGTATCCCGGACGTTTTTGAGCGAATACGATAGGGCGTCCCAATTTTAGGGCAATGGCAAGTGCTGTTATCGCGATGAGAGGAGCAAGTAATAGTAAAAGAATCAATGCGCCAAATCGATCGATAAGAGGTTTGAAAAATTTAACGTACATGCTGCAGTCCATATGCTTGAAAATGTTTATCGATGATGGTACCGATATCGAACTCCCGAATCGCTTTTTCTCTCCCCGCTTTTCCCATTTTCTCGCGCAAAGAGGGATAGAGGATCAGTTTTTCGATGGCTTCGGCTAAAGCATGAGAATTTTTGGGCGGAACTAAAAAGCCGTTTTTTCCATTTTCCACGGTTTCACGGCATCCGACGACATCGGTGGTGACGATGGGCAACCCCATGCTCATCGCCTCCATGCTGGTCCTGGGAAGTCCCTCTCGATAACTGGGGAGAACAAAAATATCGCTTTGGGCCAATTGCTCTGAAATATCATCTCGGTGCCCCAAATAGACGATATGGGGCTGTTCTTGCATCTGTTTTTCGCTGATGCTGAAGCGGTTTCCCGGATCGGGAGATCCGATATAGCGAAATTCAATTGTTGGATAGCGGGGTTTGAGTACATCGGCAGCCGCGATAAACTCCATGACCCCTTTATGCTGCAGAGTCCGGGCAATCATGGTGATGATAATTTTTTCGGAGGGCTTTTTAGCCACAGGAATCCACTTTTTCGTATCGATTCCGACCCCTTTGATCGTAAACACTTTTTCTGGAGCAATAATCCCTTTTTTGATAAGGTAGGCGGGGTCATCTTCGTTGACGAACATGACCGTATCGGCGAGTTTGAAGGTTTGGCGATACAGGATTTCGATGAGG
>DASUMY010000145.1:0-7576 GCA_036277435.1 Sulfuricurvum sp. | reverse complement strand
GTTGCCGATTGTTGATCAACGCGAGGAAAATAGTTATAAAAAGGATATTAAGGGTCAGTCCAATACTCCCGATAACGAGGGAGAGATTGTAGGAGGTGTGAAGGGGATGTTCTAAATAAAAATGATACGAAATGAACGCGATAAAAACAAAGGAGAGGGCAAAGAAAAGATAGGCCATCGGTTTCTGATAGAGAAAATTTCCCCAGGTAGTATGGTTCGAAAGATGATCTTCGTGCATACGATTCTCCTTGTCTGCAGCTCGTTACATACTTTTAAAAAAACTCAAATCCGTAACTCTCATCCAAATTCCCTTCTTCAGCAGGGGTCAAGAACGATTGTACCATTTGTATGTTTGAAATAATAGAGGCATCCATAAAATCCACCGAAGGGGCACCCTCGTAAAAGAGGCTTCTAAACCAGATAATCAGGTCGT
The DNA here is from genome assembly GCA_036277435.1 of Sulfuricurvum sp. Taxonomy (GTDB): domain Bacteria; phylum Campylobacterota; class Campylobacteria; order Campylobacterales; family Sulfurimonadaceae; genus Sulfuricurvum. The sequence goes on along the minus strand of DASUMY010000145.1, from coordinate 7,143 downwards.
TGTTGAAACTTTTGCACAGTGCCGACATTTGGGGAGCCATGGCGATAAAGGCGGATTCATCTTTTTGGATGATTGCCGTCAAATCCCGAATCGCAATGCCCAGCGTCTGGGTTTCACTGTAGAGGAGTAATATGCTTGAAGTCCGTTCGAAAGCGTTGATGATTTGATCGACATCGTCGCCGTTGAGTTCGTTGCTCCCCATCCACATGAACTGGGTCGCGAGTTCATTGAGTTTCAGCTCCAGCGAGGTAAGGTCTTCAGGCTCCATAAACGTAAATCGCTGCAGCGTTTCGGCTTGTTTATGATAGCTCGCAGAGGGGAGAGGTACCTCATGCCGGGGCTCTTTTACAGTCTCTTGGCCGATCGGGAAAAGAGACGCAGCGTGCTCTTTGGCAACGTGAAATGCCAAAAGATTGGACGAGAGGCGATATTCGGATCCTTTTAGATACGTTTCAATTTGTTGGATAATTTTGTTGGAGGGGATGATGTTGACGTTGAGAATGGAAAAGAAATAGGCGTCTTCATTTTCCTCCATGATGATTTGAGGCTGCACTTTGCGCAGCAGCATCGCCTGTCCGAGCTGATACATAAAGCGGATTAAATCGCTCAAAAAGTTGGTTCGGACATTGTCTTTGATGGTAAAGAGCATCGACTCCCACAGCTGGGCAAGATCCTCTTCATTTTCGATCAGATACGTGGTTTTGTAGCAAAAGAGGGTATTGGTAAAGGGGTTGATGCTTTGTTTGGCGGAACTCGTCTCTTTATGGCTGTTCATCATCGTCATGTAGAGCTGAAGGCGGTGTTTGAATACGTCGGGCTGTATGGGTTTGACAAAATAGTCTTTCGCTCCGTTGCGCAGTGCCTGAATCTGATTTTCTTCATCCCCTTGGGTGGAGACGATGATGATGACCGCGTTGGGGAGGATGGCACTGATATGTTTGGTTGCTTCAATGCCGTTCATGTTGGGCATGATGATGTCCATGAAGATGAGATCATACGCTTCTTCTTGACACAGTACGACGGCTTCGATGCCGTTGTTTGCGGTCGAAATTTCCATTACTTCGCCGTGTTGCTCGCAGTATTGGTTGATGTATGCTTCCAAAAGAGTTTGGTTGAGCGTTTGGTCATCGACAATGAGTACTTTTTTCATTCCGGATTAATCCTCGTATTGCGTATAAATAGTGTGAACTTCTTGGGTATTCTCGATAAAAATTTTGATGAGCACAGGGTCGAAATGGCTTCCAGCGTTGTCTTTTAAAAACTCCATCGCTTCGTCAAAAGGCCACGCTTTTTTATAGGGGCGGCGGGAAGTGAGGGCATCGAAAACATCGGCGATAGCGACGATCCGGCCATACAGGGGGATGTCATCTCCCTTCAGTCCTTTGGGATATCCGCTTCCGTCGTATTTTTCATGGTGGCTCAGTGCGATGATGTGCCCCGCTTTGAGATAGGGGCTGGTGACATCTTCGAGAATATTGGCACCGATCATCGCATGATCGCGCATAATCGTCATCTCTTCTTCATCCAAACGGCCGGGTTTCAGTAGGATATGATCGGGGGTTCCCACTTTGCCGATATCGTGCAGCGGGGCCGCAAAATACAGAATGTCTTGTTCCTCTGGACTGAGATTCAGGTGTTTGGCGATTAACACGGTGTATGCGGATACCCGTTTGATGTGGTTGGCGGTTTCTTCGTCTTTATACTCTGCGGTACGAGAGAGGACACGAAGGGTTTCCTGCTCTTTTTGCACGAGACTCAAATAGGCTTCGGTCATTTCGGTCGTATCGTAGACCGTTCCGATCATGTAGGTGGGTTCGTTATTATCGTTGTAGTAGGCGTTTCCCCGTTCATGGACATATTTGACTTTATTGCCGACAATAATGCGGTGCTGAACGGTATAGGAGGTTTGGTGATAAATGGCATGATCCACCGCCTCTTGGAGTTTGGTACGGTCATCAGGATGGACAAACTGTAAAAATTTTTCGTACGTTGCGGGGACCGATTGCGGCTGTAGTCCGAAGATGCGGTAGGTTTCATCAGACCAATGAAGGTGCCCTTCCATGATGTCCCATGTCCAGCTTCCAAAATGGGTAATCTGCTGGGCTATTTGCAAATCATGGACAGTTTGTTGAAGCTCCTTAGTCGCTTTATCGACCTGGTGCTGCAGCAGTTTTTCTTGATTCGCCAAATAGGAGATGGAACGGCGCAGTTTCATAAAATTTTTGACGCGATTGACCAAAATGGCTTTGTTGATCGGTTTTTTGATGAAATCATTGACTCCGGCGCTGAGCGCTTTAATCTGAATCGAGTCGTTGGCGTCGCTGGCCGTTACCATAATGACGGGTATTTCGGGATCTATTTTTTTGATTTCTTTGGTGAGTTGGGTTCCATCCATGAGGGGCATATGGTAATCAACAATCACCATGTCGCATGGATTGTTGAGAATATATTCCACCGCATCGACCGGCTTCGTAAAATTGACGAAAGTAGCATCGATACCGCTAAGATACGTTTCTATCAATAACAGATTCATATCATTATCGTCAATATTGACGATAACAAAAGAGGGATCGCAGGCCATTAACTAATCTCCTTTTTCATGAGCTGGATACTGTTCTCGGTTTCGGTACGTATCGCGTGTAAGTGTTCTTGTTTCGATTCAGGGGAGAGTGATTCCATCTCTTTTTCAAATTTTTCACACGCATTTCCCAGTTTCTCAAGGAAGAGATTCCGTGAAATTCCTTTGAGTGAATGGATCGCCATTTTCAGCTGTTCCGTATCATCGGCATGTTTTTGAATCTGTACCAAGATTGCGTTCGCATTGTTGATGAACTTTTTAAACAGTTCTAGAATGATCTCTTCCGGCAGCTCAAGTTTCGCACTCAAAGCAATCAGGAGGTTCTTTTGCTGCGAATGATCTGTGTTCAGCGTCGGTTCGCTCTTCTTTTTCGGGGAGCTTTCGTGGACGACATGGGAGGCAAAAAGCTCTTTGAGCAGTTTGATCAGATTTGACTTTTGCAGCGGTTTGATCAGATACCCATCCAACCCTTGTTGCATGTAGCGGGCGATATTCGTTGAGACGGTATCGGCGCTCAGTCCGATGATAGGGGTGTGAACCCCGTCGGTCTCCTGCTCATAACGCAGAATCTGCTGCATGGCCGTAATGCCGTCCATGTTGGGCATATTGATATCCATCAAGACCATGTCATAGCGGCCGTTGATAAATTTTTTCACCGCTTCATACCCATCATGAGCGAGATCATAGTCGATGGTCAGCTTTTTAAGAAGCTCTTGAATGTAGAACTGATTGACTTCATTATCTTCAGCCACTAAAATTTTCAGACCTGCAAAGGTGACCGATTGCGGCTGTTTTTGTTTTGAGAGCTTTTGGTTATTAGAAACACCCAGCCCTTGCGCCAGCGTTGACCAGGTTAATTCGTTGAGAATCCATACGACATTTTGTGAGACTAATGGCATAAATGCGGCATGCGCTCCAAAGGAAGGGATGATGAATAACGTCGCTTTTGTGAATTTCTTTGCCGCATTGACGATTTCGGAAAAACTGGTCGTATCCATGAATAAAATAATGGTTAAATCAGCGTGATCGGCTAAGTTATCGAGTGTTTTGGTCCGATAGACGGCTGATTCGCAACATTCAAATCCCTTTAGATAGTTTTCAATCAGATGAAATCGCCCAGAGGAGTTGGGTACAGGGAGATAGAGGTATGTCGTATGTCGTTTGCATTGATAATGGTGTGCCGTGGCATTGCCATCAAACTCCAATGCCGTATGAAAGACCGTCCCTTTGCCCGCAATGCTTTTAAACGACAGATGCGCACCCATGGAGGCAATGACTTGCAACACGATATTTAGCCCAAGGCCTGTCCCCCCGTATTCACGCGATATGGAGTTGTCCGCTTGGACAAACGGTTTGAAAATATGGGCTTTGTGTTCCGCTTTCACCCCGATCCCCTCATCGGCGACGGTAACTCCTACAGTGATTTTGCCGTCCCGTGCGTGGAGCTTTTTGACCCGAACGTAGACCCGTTTGTCACGAGGTGTAAATTTGATCGCATTGCTGATGAGATTGATGAAAACTTGTTTGAGACGGAGCAAATCCGCTTCTACGTTCAGGGGGAGCTTGGGATCGAGGTAAACGAGTAAATCCACCCCTTTCTTCTCCGCTTGCGCATAAAACGGATAGATCATCGCTTCAAGCTCGCCGATGAGATTGATAGATTCGCAAGTTAGTTCGAGTTTTTCTCGATCCATTTTCATGACATCGAGAATATCGTTGATGATTTGGCGCAGTGTCTCACCGCTGGAGGTAACGGCTTTGAGGTATTTGAGCTGCTGCGCATCCAAAACCGTTTCGCTGAGCAGTTCTGAGAAGCCCAAAATACCGTTCAGAGGAGTGCGGATTTCATGGCTCATGGTGGCCAGAAATCGGCTTTCCGCTTCCGAAGCCGCCTTCGCTTCACGAAGCGCACGGTTGAGATCCGTAACATTATCCAGCGTAACGAGATAGCAAACCCCTTTGGTGAAATGGGTATCGGGAATCTTAGCAACATGAATCGAAAATACATGGTGGTTGTAAAAGCGGTCTTTCATCACGACTTTGACAAATTTTCCGTTCATCTCATAAAGACGATCGAGCCAAATGTATTTTTCCCCTTGTTTGACCGTAAAGGCATCGTCCACTTCCAAAAACAGTTCATTCAAATACTGACACTCGCATCGTTCCGCATTGAGACTGGGACTCCCTATAAATTCCAGAAAATTGGTATTGGCTTGCCGTATCCCCTCGATTTTATCCACCATACAGATGAGACTGCTTTGGGCATCGAGAACATTTTGTATTTGACGCCGCTGCTCTTCGATCTCATGCTGTTTGAGGATCAGAGGGGTCACATCATGACGAATGCTGATGTATTCCATAATCGTATCCGTGTCATCCAGCACAGGAGCGATGGTGCTATCGACATAGTAGGTACTTCCGTCTTTTCGGCGGTTCATCAGAATACCGTGAAAGATTTTTTTATTGCGGATGGTTTGCCACATCTGTTCAAACAGTATCGGAGAGTTGTCGGGATGGCGGATGATGTTGTGCGGCTGCCCGATCAGCTCTTGCGCAGAGTAACCGCTGATTTCACAAAATGCTTCATTGACATAGGTGATAACGCCTTTCGAATCGGCTTTGGAAACAATGGAGCTAGAATCGATCATGGATTTGAGCTGGCTGGAGAGAGAGTGCTCGTATTTGAGCTGTTTTTTACTGATCCGGTAATCGAGATGATGGGTAATCATCGAGAGGAGTTTTTCGTGCGTATAAGGGTGGACCAGGACATCATTGACCCCCGCACGGTACAGTTTTGGGGAGAGATTGTGTTCGTCTGAATCCAACAAGACAATGATCGGTATTTCCAGCAGTTTATGGATGCGAACGTAGTGGATGAATTCAAACGCCTCTTTGAAATCTTCCGCATCCTTGAGATCGATGATCACTAAATCGGGGTAGTCATGGGTACTTTTTTCCCAGCTCTCTTTGAGCTCATGACAGTTATTGGACGTACAGTGGTGATAGTTGCGGTGGGAGATCAGTTTCTCTATTTTTTCTTGGGTTAATGTATCATGGCTGATGATACAGACACGATAGTCGGTATTGGTTTGTATGGTCTCAAAAAGATGGAGCAGATCGGCAACGATCTCATCCATAGACTCTTTTTTGTAAAAATACTCTAAAACCCCGCATTGAAAAAGAGCATCGCGTCTCTCATGGTTGGGGTTAGAGGTAAAGACGACAACCCCTGCCGCATCCGGTGTACGAAGATAATCCTGAAGCGTACTTTGATTGCAGGCATCGTAAATCGGATCAACGATGATAAAATCTGGACGCTGTGCCACAATGGCCGCAATTTCGTCGGAGTGAAACGCTTGCAAGACGGTGCAGCTGCTAGTGCGCAATTGATCGCTTAGAGCATGATTGAGGGCAATATCCGAATCAATCACAGCGACGGTGTAATGACACTTTTGGGCAGGCTCTGTGAGTGTATGGATGCTATTCATGCAAATATTTTAGCATGATTTTTTACAAGAGTATGAGTGATTTTTGAGTTTTACCGCTCATTGATGATAAAAATGTGTAAAAATACGCAAAAATCATTTTCCCAAAGGGAAAGAGAGGAGAGAAATCAGGCTTTGACCCGCACGATTCGTTCTTGTTCTTGGGATTTATAAAGCTCAGCGCACCCTTTTGCCAACTCACGGATTTTGAGGATGTAGTTTGCCCGTTCGGTAACCGAAATCGCTTTGCGTGCATCGAGGGTGTTAAACGTATGCGATGCCATCATACATAAATCGTATGCAGGAAGGGGAAGACCCGCTTCGAGGACCCGTTTGCACTCGGCCGCTTTGGCTTCAAATTCGGCAAAAAGCATCGCAGTATCGGCAATCTCGAAATTGTATTTGCTAAACTCGATTTCGCTCTCTTTGTGGATATCGCGATAGAGCGTTTTGCCATACTGATTTTCGCTCCATACGATGTCAAATACCGTGTCAACCCCTTGCAAATACATCGCTAGACGTTCGGTTCCGTAGGTGATTTCAACAGCGACGGGATCACACGCAACCCCGCCCACTTGCTGAAAATAGGTAAACTGGGTCACTTCCATGCCATTGAGCCACACTTCCCAGCCAAGCCCCCATGCTCCAAGCGTCGGAGATTCCCAGTTATCTTCGACAAAACGGATATCGTGCTCTTTGAGGTTGAGCCCCAGATATTCGAGACTTTTGAGGTAAAGCTCCTGAATGTTTTCAGGACTGGGTTTGATGAGCGCTTGAAACTGGTAGTAGCTCCCAAGACGGTTCGGATTTTCGCCGTAACGCCCATCTGTCGGACGACGGCTTGGAGCGACATAGGCCACTGACCACGGCTGCGAATCGAGGGAACGCAAAAACGTTGCCGGGTGAAAGGTCCCTGCACCTGCTGCGATATCATAGGGTTGAACGATGGCACACCCTTGCTCGTTCCAAAATTGTTGAAGTTTTAAAAGCATATCGCCGAAAGTAATCATAAAAAATCCTGAGAGAAAAGTTTATAATTATAGCCTGTCTGCCTCGTAGAGGCAAGCTTTAGTAGCCTAA
>DASUMY010000144.1:0-9816 GCA_036277435.1 Sulfuricurvum sp. | reverse complement strand
AGTAAAACAGGACGTGATGGTCTTGGCGGGGCCGTCATGAGTTCGGACAGTTTTACCGAAGCGTCTAAAAGTCTTCGCCCTACGGTACAAGTGGGAGATCCGTTTACGGAAAAATTGCTTCTTGAAGCGTGTTTGGAACTTTTCAAAACCGATTATGTTGTCGGGATCCAAGATATGGGTGCAGCAGGTCTGACGTCGAGTTCGTTTGAAATGGCGGGACGTTCGGGAAGCGGAATGATTATGCATCTGGATAAAGTTCCTGCACGTGAAGAGGGGATGATGCCATACGAGTTTATGCTCTCCGAATCTCAAGAGCGTATGTTGATCTGTGCACGTAAAGGGACAGAGCAAGCAATCATCGATATTTTCGAGAAATGGGATCTGGATTGTGCCGTTATCGGTGAAGTTACGGCAACCGGAAATATGGAACTTTTCTGGCATGGAGAGAAATGTGCTGAGGTGCCGGTAGACCCAGTGAGCGAAGAGGCTCCGGTACTGGATCGTCCAATGAGTCGTCCAACGTATTTGGATGCAATCGCTAAGGTTACCCTAGCTGATTTTGATGCGGTAGATAATCAAAAAGCATTTGAAAAGCTTATTGCATCGATGGAAGTGGTCGATAAAGGGTGGATTTACCAGCAATACGATTCGATGGTGCAAACCAATACGATCAAAAAAGGGGGCGAACTCGACGCTTCCGTTATCCGTATCAAAGAGAACGGCGTTGCGTTGGCGATGAGTGCGGACTGTAACGTCCGTTACTGCTACATCGATCCCAAAGCGGGAGCAGCAGCTGCCGTCATCGAAAGCGGTCGTAATGTTGCGATGAGTGGTGCAACGCCGAAAGCGATTACGGATTGTCTCAATTACGGTAACCCTGAAAATCCTGAAGTGATGTGGCAGTTCGGCCAAGGGTGTTTGGGAATCAAAGAGGCGTGTGCCGAACTCAATACGCCGGTCATCGGCGGTAACGTATCGTTGTATAATGAAACTAACGGAAAATCGGTATTCCCGACGCCGTCTATCGCGATGGTAGGGGTAAACGAAGACCAACATAAAGTACTTCTCTCGACGTTCCAAAAAGAGGGGAACAGCCTCTATCTCGTTGGTGAGAACCGCAGTGAATTTGGCGGATCACTCTATATGAAAGAGCTTTATGCAACTGTCGCAGGAATGATTCCCTCTATTGATTATGATAAAGAGCGTGCATTGTGGAACCTTGTCATCGAAGCGAATAAAAAAGGGCTATTGGCCTCAGCAAAAGACTGTAGCGCCGGCGGTGCGGCAATCGCATTGGCAAAAATGGCATGTGTCAGCGGTAAGGGAATGAGTGCAACGATGAAGGTTGCAGATTCCCGCGATATTTTTGCGGAAAGTATGTCGCGAGCAATCATCGAAGTTGCTCCGGAAAACTGCGCGGCATTTGAAGCGATGCTGAATGGATTGGCGTGTCAAAAGATTGGAACGATTGGTGGTGACCTTTTTGCATTAAACGATGTCAAAATGAACCTCGCCGATATGCAGAATATCTACTACAACACGTTCAAAAGCGTCATCGAAGGTGACCTCTAATATTTTCTTCTCCCTTCCCTCCTTTTGGGACTGGGCATCCTTCTTTCTGCACTCGAAAAATCATCATCGTTTTTACGTCAGAAAATTTACTTTTAAAGCGCAGTGTTCAAAACAGGTGATGAAATCTGATATCAGGAATAATTTTTGCTTGAAGCTGTGTATGAAAAAATTATTCCGAAAATTATTCCGCCGACGTTCAAATGTACGTTCGTGCGATTATTATATTACCAATCTGAAGTTTCATAGCGGGGAATAAGAGGGGAGAAAATTTCCCGTCCTCCCTGTGAATCAGGTCGAAGGGTTGGGGGAAGTTATTCTTTTAAACGCTCTATGGAAGCACCCAGTGCGCGAAGTTTTTGTTCGAGATTTTCGTATCCGCGATCCAGATGATAAATACGGTGGACATTGGTCGTCCCCTCTGCCGCCATTGCCGCGAGGACAAGAGCACTGGATGCGCGTAGATCGGTTGCCATAACATCGGCGCCAAAAAGAGGCGTTGCACCAATAACGGTTGCGGTATGGCCGTTGAGCCGTATATCCGCACCTAAACGCTGTAGTTCGCTGACGTGCATAAAACGATTTTCAAACAATCGTTCTTCAATGATACTTGTCCCTTGTGCGAGTGTTGCCAATGCTAAAAATTGTGCTTGCATATCGGTAGGAAACGCCGGGTACTCTTGGGTAATAATATCGACATGTTTGAGTTGTTGTGCCGGATGAATCGTCATAGTTGTACCGTCGATATCGATTGTACATCCCATTTGTTCGAGTTTGGCTGTTACGGCGTCGAGGTGATCGGGACGTACTTTTTCCAATGTGATCGTGGAATTGGTGATGGCTCCGGCACACAAATAGGTACCCGCTTCTATACGATCGGGGATGACTTCAAAATCAACCATATGAAGCGTTTTCCCGCCCGTTCCGATGATCACGAGTTCAGAGGTTCCGATGCCGGTGATGTCAATACCGCTGTCACGGAGGATTTCGCACAGTTGGACGACCTCAGGTTCACGAGCGGCATTGGTGATGGTGGTTTTACCGTGAGCAAGTGCGGCAGCCATGACGACGTTTGCCGTTCCCGTGACGGTGATTTTATCGAAGATGATATGAGCGCCTTTGAGCCCTTCTGGAGCTACTGCATGGACATACCCCGCATGAATGGTGATAGTCGCACCCATTTGCTCCATCGCTTTGAGGTGTAAATCGATCGGACGCTGTCCAATGGCACATCCGCCGGGCAGAGATACTTCGCAATGTCCGAAACGAGCCAGTAGCGGTCCAAGAACCAAGATAGAGGCTCGCATCGTTTTGACAATATCATAGTTCGCCATCGTGTCATTGACGGTAGAAGTGTCGATATCGAGAATATGGTTTTCAAGAGTATACGAAGCGCCAAGGTTTTGGAGCAGTTTGAGAAGGGTTTTGATATCAACCACTTCGGGCATATTGCTCATTCTTACTTTATTGTGTGCTAACAGCGCCAACGTAATGAGGGGGAGGGCAGCATTTTTTGCTCCCGAAATAGTAACAGTCCCTTGTAGCTTAGTAGGGCCTTGAATTCGTAGGTAGTCCATAAAAATTCCCAAAATTAAAAAAGTAAAGCATTATAAGATAATGTTGTTGAAACTGGTATAATTTTAAGAAAAAGAAGGAGTATTCGTGAGTTCAGCACTTGATCGGTTGAAAAATCTGACCGCGCAAATCTCCAGTTATGAATTAGAGCGCAAAAATAATCTAAAATCGCTTGAAACACTTTATACGGCTTTGGGCATTCACAACAAGGTAGAAGCCTTTCAGGATCTGTTTGAATTCAAAGCGATTAATCTTTCAGGAATTTCGCTGGGTGACGATGATCTGGGTGTTATCAAAGAGGGAAAATACGCACAAATTATCGGGATCATCTATGATAACAGTGCGAAAGTAAAAAATAAAAATATTTCATTGGCTTATTTCGGCCGCGCTGAAAAACTGAACGGTGCGTTGAAGCGTGATATTATTGCTTTCATTTTAGGGTGGCGTTTCGAGAAGAGTTTCCGTACGTTGGAGCATTATCATAACCTCATGGCACAGTTAGAAAAATTACCGCACGAGGATGCATGCTGATTTTTTTGGATACCGAAACGACCGGCTTGGAAATGAGCGACCGTATTTGCGCGCTCGGTTTTACAGCGGATTATGATCTCCATTATGAGTTGATTCATCCGATGAAAAAAATTCCCCCCGCAGCGTCTGCTATTCATCACATAACCAATGAGATGGTTTCGGATGCAGCTGTATTCGCCATTTCCCAAGCGCATTCAAAGCTCGCATCGCTCAATACCGATGATACTGTTTTGGTATCCCATAATGCTCCGTTTGATTTGGCAATGCTGCAAAAAGAGGGAGTGACTTGGCAGGGAAAAGTGATCGATACGCTGAAATGCTGCAGGGCATTAATGGATGATTTGGAAGGGTATTCGCTTCAGTTTTTGCGGTACGAACTTCGTTTATATCGTACAGAAGCTGAATTTTTTAATGAGCACGGTATTGATATATCCCCTCATCATCCTTTGAGTGATGCACTCCATACCAAAATGATTTATGAGTATTTGTTGGATCTGGCGTCTAGGGAAACTTTGATAGAAATGTCTCAGAGTCATGTACTGCTGGTGCGATTGCCTTTTGGAAAATATGCGAAAAAGCGTATTGAAGAGATAGCCCTCAAAGACCCTTCGTATTTACGGTGGATGCTTGAGAGCTTAATGGATATGGATGAGGATTTGCGTTATAGTATCGAATATCATTTACGGAAGGTCTTGTGAAAGTAGCTATTCAATGCGAATCCCCCTTGTTACAGCGTTCATTAGAGCTTTTTTTATCAGCTCATTTGAGTTCACTGCGTCATTGTAATATTGTGGTTCGAGATCATGAAGTTTTTGACGATGAATCGTTGTCTTTGTTGATTGGAACCTCTTCAGCAGCAGATTTGATTAAACCGTTTTCAAAAGCCCAGCTGTATCACGCACTTCAGCAAAAAATGGAGGGATTGAAGCATCAACCTGTTTCAGATCAAACGGATATATCGTCTGTATTTAAAGAAGAGATCAGTTTTGACATTTTAGAACAGCATATTGAAAAATTAACACGCGAGTATCAGGCAAATATACTCAAAGCGGTTCGGGCATTTTATGAAAAATGATTCACTGTTAATCAAACGGATTGTTGCCGGAAAATATAAAGGCAAAGCGCTAAAACTCCCTTCAAAAGAGACAACACGCAGTTCTAAAATGATTGTTGTGGAATCTTTTTTTAATACGATCCAATTCGATGTTATCGATTCGGTCGTTGTTGAAGTTTTCTCTGGGAGCGGTTCTATCGGGCTTGAAGCATTGAGCCGGGGTGCGAAACGAGTTATTTTTATGGAAAAAGACCGCGATGCGATTAAAGCGCTTCGCAGTAACATCGCACAAACCGATCCGAATGCGTGCGAGGTTGTTGAAGGAGACAGTTTCAGTAACATTGCCCAGGTGAAAAAGCGTCTTGCACAGATGGGTGAGAGCGCTTTTATTTATGTCGATCCCCCTTTCTCGTATCGGGAAGGGATGGAAGAGATTTATGATAAAACACTTGCGTTGATTGCGTCATTGCCGATTGATGCGGTACGGCTGATTGTCATCGAACATATGAGCGGCTTAGAGCTTCCGGATATCATCGGTGAGTTCAAGGCTATCAAATCCAAACGCTTCGGAAAAACGTCTCTCTCTTATTACGCGTAACTCCTGTCTCAAGGGATGTAAACCGCTATTAAAAGATGGAATAATGTTTGCTTTATCCTTTGCAGTACCAAAGGATAATTATGAAAAAATTTGCTCTTTTTTGTCTACTGTTAAGCTCATTGCACGCAACGCGCATCAGCGAAGTCGCCAATGTAGTGGGTGTACGTGATAATCAAATTATCGGATATTCGCTGGTCGTCGGTTTGAAAAAAACCGGTGACGGCACCACCTCTAAATTTACTCTCCAATCTATTGCTAATATGCTCAAAGCGATGAACATCGATATGAATCCTGTGGATATTAAATCTAAAAACGTTGCTGCGGTTGTTGTTACGGCAAAATTTGCTCCGTTCGCCCGACAGGGGGATGCGTTTGATGTAACGGTATCCTCTATCGGTGATGCAAAATCGCTTGAGGGGGGAACGCTTCTGATGACTCCTCTCAAAGGGGTTGACGGAAAAATTTATGCATTGGCTCAAGGGGCCGTGAGTATCGGCGGAAAAAATGAGCGAGGGGCAGGTGCAGAATCGCATCCGACGGCGGGAATGGTCTACAACGGCGGTTTAGTTGAGCGTGAAATTGCACAAGACCTAGCCCATCAAGAGAGTGCTACCCTTTCTCTTAAAACGTCTAATTTTGCCAATGCCGTTGCCATCCAAAAGGCCATCAACAGCCGTTATGACACAGAAATCGCGAATGCAATCGATTCTCGAACCATTTCATTGAAACGTCCTAAAAATAAAAGCATGGTTGAATTTATCGCCGAAGTGGAAAATCTTTCGATTGATTATGCTTTAGAACAAAAAATTATTATCAACGAACGAACCGGCACGATTGTTGCTGGTGTTGATGTAGAGGTAAAACCGGTGGTGATTACCCAAGGCGATATTACGGTCAAAATCTTGGCGCAGGATACGGTTGAAAAACCCAATGGAAGTGTAAGTATGGACAAATCGTTGGTTATCGGATTGAATGAAAATGAAGTTTATACGCAAAAAGGGACGACAACGGTTGCCAATATCGCTCGGTCACTCCAAAAATTGGGAGCAAGTCCTAAAGAGATGATCTCTATTTTTCAAGCAATGAAAAGTGCCGGCGCCATCTCAGTGAATTTAGAGGTTATCTAATGGAAATTGCAAACGTCAATCCGCAAAAAGCACTCCCGGTTATCGGATCAAAGGAGAGTGACAAACTGCTTCGTGAAAAAACGGACCAGTTTGAATCTATCATTGTAAAAATGATGCTGGATGAAGCGATGAAAGATGAAAAAAATCTTTTTAGTACAAACGATCCGGGAGATAAAATTTTTAAATCGATGTATCGTGAAGAACTCTCCAATGCAAGCGCAGGGGGATTCGGATTTTCGCAAATGTTATTTGAACACTTGAGCCAAAAAGGGGTTAAGCATTAAATTTTTGACTATTTTTGCCGATATTGTAAATAACATCATAAGCGGAAAAAATAAGGATTAAATATGATTTCAAGTGTTAACGGTTCTCTCATCCGAGGAGCTTATCAAGAAACAGCTTTAAAAAATAAAGAGCAGGAGAAATCCTCGCAGACAGTAACCAAGCAAGGTGATACAAGCCGAATCGAAGAGCTTAAAGCGTCTATCGAAAAAGGGGAATATCGGGTTGATATAGAAGCGTTAGCGAAGCGCATTGCGCAAGAGCTGACTTAAAATCTTTAGGAGTTTATGATGTTGTCTTTCCAATTACAAAGTGCGGTCAAAGAGCTAGATGCTCTGATTGCACTTTCTCTCGAAGATATTGAAAATATCAAAGAAGCAAAACATGACCCGCAGTTCGATCGTCTCTCCATCAAAGAAGAAAAAATAAAAAGTTTTGAACACAAAAAAGCAATGATCGATCATGAAATTTCAAAATTAATGACGGCAGAACCTGCGAAACCGCTTTCCGAGTTATTGGATGAAGAACAACATCAGCAATTAGAAACGCTCAAATTACGTCTGAGTACACTTCGTACGGTCAATCAGCAATATGCAAAAATGGTTTTAAGCGTGGGTGCATTTTTTAATACCCTTTTAGAACGAATAGTGCCCACGCAGATGAACGGCTATCAGAGCGTAGCATCGAAAGAATCCTCATTTTTGGAAGTAAGAGCGTAACATGGCATCAATATTTAATGCACTTCATATTGGGTACAGCGGGCTGAACGCAGCGCAAATCGGGATTGATACCACTGGGCATAATATTGCCAATGCGGAAACAGAGGGATACACGCGTCAACGCGTCGTAACTGCCCAAGCAATGCCGGTCAGTATTTTTCCCGGGCAACGAGGGAATGGGACACAAATTACAGAAATTGTCCGAATTTTTGATTCGTTTGTCAATATGCGCTATTCCCAAGCGGCGCAGAACAAAGATTATTCGGATACGCTCAAAAAAAATCTCCAAGAGTTATCGACCTACTTTCCAGATATTGAGAATATCGGTATCAAAGAAGATTTAAAAAACTATTTTAATTTATGGCAGTCTCTTGCATCCAATCCAAGCAATACGGCGGTAAAAGTCGCCCTTGCTCAGCAAACCCAGACCTTGTCTCAGCATATTGCGCAAACACAGTCTCAGATTGCATCGCTGCAAAGTTCGCTGGATGATCAAATACGGATTAATGTTGAAGAGGTGAATCGGCTTGGTGAACAAATTGCCGAATTAAATCGTTCCATCGGTGAGGCTGAGAGTGATGGGGTCAGTAATGCCAATGATTTGCGTGATCAGCGCGAGATGCTTTCCATGTCGTTGGCCAAATTGATCGGCAGTAATGTTTTCAGCGGAAATATGGAGAGTAACACTCCCGTTGATAGTAATATTGCGGTCAAAAATGGAAATTATACGATACAAGTAGGAGGATTTAATATCGTTGACGGTTCCTATTTTCATCCGATAGGGATAGATGATAGTCATAATGCCGGTAATTTCAATGACGTTTACTATGAGCGCCAAGATGGGGTTCGGTTCTCTTTTGCCGATCGTATCAAGGGGGGGAAAATTGGTGCATTAATCGAACTGCGCGGAAGTTTGATCGGAGAAGACGGCAAGTTTTCCGATGGATTCTTGCAAGAAACGATGAATACGTTTGATGCATTTTCAAAGGGGCTGATAGAAGCAACGAATAATCTCTATGCTCAAACCGCGACACATTCGATGAATTCTAATGCGTTATCTTTTAATGATCAGCAAACATTGCTCAGTACGGATGAGAATTTTAAAGCAGGTACATTTGATCTGATCGCGTATGATATTAACGGGGTAGAAGTTGCTCGTCGAACGGTAAATATTAACAGCAGTACCGTTATGGACAATGCTAGTGCAACCAATCTGCTAAGTGACGGTACACGAAACAGTATTGCCCAGCAGTTGCAGGCGCAAAAAGATGATACCCAGGACAATAACGCGCTGAATGATATCGATGATATGATCACTGCCACTTTTGCGACACCGAGCAATATTTTTTCTCTTTCGATGAACGGCACGTATGAATCAGCCGGCTATACGTTTGCGATTGAAGACCATGGAACCAATTTCGCAGGGGTTACGGGGCTAAGCCGTTTTTTTGATGGAAATAATGCCAGCAATATTGAACTCAGTGTCCCGTTGCAAAACAATCCATCGGAGATTCGTGCGTTTAAAGCTCCTTCGGACGGTGATAATCAAACCGCATTGGACATGGTACAGCTTCAATTCACCTCATTTGAGTTTTATGAAGGGTATAACAGATCGTCGACGGATACCATCTATGGTTATTTTGACAATTTAGTGACACGAATTGGTACACGTACCAATACGGCAATTTCGAACAATGATACGATCACCGCTCAGTTCAATGCCATTAAACAAGAACATGATTCGATCAGCAAAGTGAGCATCGACGAAGAAATGGCAAATCTTATTCGCTATCAAACATCGTACGGCGCCGCTGCAAAAGTCATTACGACCATTGACCAGATGATGACAACGTTGCTTGGCATCAAAACCTAATGTTTTATCTTAGTGTCATCCTGCTAGTGAGCGTCATGGCGCTCTCTTGGTTCGGGGCATTTTTCTATCCCCTGGATCCCTCTCATCTTGATAAAAATACGATTTTGCTTCCTCCCTCCCGTGAACACTGGTTTGGCACCGACCGGCTAGGGCGTGATTTATTTGCCCGTTTGGTAGAAGGGGGACAAGTATCGCTTATTATCGGCTTTGTGAGCGCTTTGTTGTCTACGTTGGTCGGACTTTTATATGGGGTCAGTGCCGCATTGCTGCGAGGCGGATTTGATAAACTTTTTATTATTATTGTGGATTTGTTTTTAACCTTCCCAACCCTTTTTTTACTTCTTACGCTGGTCAGTTACGTCAATGCGTCGGTATGGGTATTGATCGTGATTATTTCGATTACGGGATGGATGGGGACTGCACGCTTGATTCGATCGGAGAGTTTTGCGATTGCATCGAAGCCGTATATCCGTATTTTGCACATTGGA
>DASUMY010000143.1:0-28079 GCA_036277435.1 Sulfuricurvum sp. | reverse complement strand
TTGTTTAATCCTAAACAAAAGATAATTGCCGCTGGAATCATCGGAAATGTGATCGAGTATTACGATTTTGCACTGATCGGTTTTTTGGCCGTTATGATGGGGAACCTTTTTTTCCCCTCCGATAATCCGTTTCTCTCTTTGTTAGGTTCATTGGGCGCTTTTGCTGCTGGGATGATTATGCGTCCGATTGGTGCGCTTGTTTTCGGCCATATCGGTGATCGGGTAGTGAGGCGCTTTGCCTTGATGGCATCGCTTGTGCTGATGGCATTACCGACGTTTTTAATCGGGCTGCTTCCTACCTATGCGCAAATCGGCATTATGGCTCCCGTATTGCTGATACTGCTGCGGATGGTCCAGGGACTTTCGGTGGGCGGTGAATATGCCAGTTCGATTGTCTATTTGGTGGAGCAATCGAGTCCGGGGCGTCAAAATCTCTACGGTTCTTTTGTTTCCGTAGGGGCTAAAATCGGAATGGCGCTGGGGTCAGGACTTTGCGGTGCTTTATTGTGGTATTTGGGTGAGGATGCCATGGGGGAATGGGGGTGGAGAATCCCTTTTTTACTGAGTATTCTGATCGCCCTTGGGGGAATTTATCTGCGTCGCAACCTAACCGATAATTATGAGCCCCATGAAGACAAAACGATCCCTATTGTTGCTATTTTTCGCCATTATAAAGCTCCTTTTGGACAATTTTTAGTCATTGCATCGGTCATTTGGATGTTTTATTACACCCTCTTTATTTATCTGCCTCTTTGGCTTGAGAGCAGCGCCGGATTTACGAAAGCTCAAGCCGGTCAGATTAATACGTTTTCAATCATCATGGGGGTTATCTTCATCCCCCTTATGGCGATGGTGGCCGACAAATTGGGCTCCATTCGGGTGATGAAAATGGCGGCATTGGGAAGCATGTTGAGTGTTTTGCCACTTTTATATATGATGGTACACGGCGGGTTCTTAGGTGCTTTGGGGGCAACCTTTGTCATGGTTATTTTACTGTGCACCTTTCAAGCTCCTATTTTTGCCGCTACGGTGCAGGGGATAGAGCATCATGGATTTCGCGCATCGTTTACGGCGCTTATTTTAGGAAGTGCAGCAGGAATTGTCGGAGGGACAACTCCCGCGCTTATGACGTCGCTGGTCGAATTGAGCCATGATCTGTATGCTCCGGCTTATTTGTTGAGTCTGATGTCATTGATTGCGTGGGGTGTTTTGGGGCGTATGCAACCCAAAAGCAGCGTTACTGCGTAACGTTATCCTCTTCATTCGATAGCTCTGCGGGCTCAGGCTCGCTTTCTTCTACGGCAGGAATTTCACTGTTTTCAACAGGATTTTCATTGCTAATGGTATTAAAAAGTGAATCTAAAGAGGTGTTCGCTTCGGATGATTCCGAGACACTCTCTTCTTTGAGTGGCGTCATAACCTCTTTATAGATGGATTGGATAACCCCTCGGCGTTTCATGATTTTATAGATAATACGAGCGCGGTTTTTGACGTATTTTTGATTGCCGGTCGGATTGTATTTGATTGGATTGGGCAATACAGCTGCGAGGCGCGATGCTTCTCGGGCGGTCAAGTTTTTGGCGCTCTTGTGATAATAATGGCGTGCCGCCGCTTCAATCCCGAAAATACCGTCTCCCCATTCCGCGACGTTCAGATAAATTTCTAAAATACGGCGTTTGGAGAGGGTTTTTTCGATTCGCCAGGTGATAATGGCCTCTTTGATTTTACGGACCGGATTTTTGCTGGGGGAGAGGTAGAGATTTTTGGAGAGCTGCTGGCTGATTGTACTTCCGCCGGCCAATGTCCCTTTTTCAATGCTCCGCTCGATGGCCTGTTCCATCCCCTTGACGTCAAATCCCTCATGCTTCCAAAAACCGTCATCTTCACCGATCAGTACCGCTTTGACTACATTGGGTGAGATGTTCTTCATGCTGACCCATTTATGGGTGATCTGCATATCACGGTTTTCTTCGGCCCATTGCCCCTCCCGGTATTCCATAAAAGCCGTTGGGGTCGGACGAATCTCTTTTAGGGCATTGATATCGGGGTAGACAAAATAGCGAGCGATATCGAGAAAGGTGATGGATAGGACGATAAGTATAATTTTCCAAAAAAGTTTCATCTGTTTTCCGTAGAGAGTTTTGGCAAGTGCCATTGTTTGTAATAAGCCAACAGCCGCAGGCAAACGGCGAAGGTAGCGATGAGTGCTACGGCAATGGTCCCTGTGGCATGAAAGGCGTTGGTGATGAGCAATAATATCGCCACGATCAACGCAATGGAGCCGTAGAAGTCACTGATGAGAACGGAGGGGACTTGATTGATCATCGTATCGCGCAGCACTCCTCCCCCCACTGCGGTGAGAAAGCTCAAAATAAGGACACCGAAAAAATTGAAACCGGCATCCATAGCGAGCAATGCTCCTGTGATACTGAAAGCAACCAGACCGATCGTATCGCTGATGACAAAAAGCCATTGCCGTTCTATTTGCTCCCGATGGTACAGACGAAAGGCAAAAGCAATGGCGATCGTGGATAAGACGGTAATAGCCGGATAATATTCGGTAAAGGCAAACGGAGTGCGGTTTAAAATAGCATCGCGGACGACTCCTCCGCCAAGAGCCGTGATCGAAGCGGAGATAATAATGCCCAGCAGATCGAGTCTATGACGCACCCCGATCAAAAAACCGCTCAGAGCAAAGGCGACGATACCGAGAATATCGGCCGCAACAACGAGATTGAAATCAGACATTAGGTGCGCGGTAATTTTCTTTGAACGATACGTATCGTTTGGCAGAGGCATACAGCTCAGCCACCTCGTCATCGGTAAGTTCCCGAACGACTTTTGCAGGGCTTCCCATGATGAGTGATCGCGGAGGGAACACTTTGTTTTTGGTCACCAATGCACCTGCGCCGACAATCGATTCTTTTCCGATGACGGCACCATCGAGAATAGTAGCGCTCATACCGATCAAGCAGGCATCTTGAATGGTGCAGCCGTGCAACATTACACGGTGACCGACGGTGACGTCATTGCCGATGATCGTCGGATGGCCATCAGACATATCGTCACGTTTGTGATGCGTCACGTGGACCATGCTGAGATCTTGAATGTTGCTGCGATCCCCGATTTTGATATAGTGGACATCGCCGCGAACGACACATCCAAACCAGATACTGACATCTTCGCCCATCTCGACACGTCCGATAACGTCGGCTGAGGGGGCAATCCAGACACGCTCTTTCATAGCAGGGGTGTAGTGTAAATAATCACTGATCATAAAATAATCCTCTTAGCTTTCTTTGAACAATCGGGTCGTGAGCTGCTGTACATAATTCGGCGTTTGTTTTTTGATCGAATTATAAACTTTATTCGTATGGGTTTCAACAATCTGGTGGCTGTTGATGACGCTGCTGCTCTCATGGGTCACTTTGACATAATTGCCGTCATTCTGAAGTTCATGGGCAAGAACGTTGTCGGAGACTTGAAGCTGCAAGATTTGAATGAGTTTATTGGAGATCTCTTCCCCTTCAACCGGGGTCAGCAACTCAATACGGCGCAGCAGATTCCGGGGCATCCAGTCGGCACTTGAGATATAGGTCTGCGGTGTGGAGTGTTTAAAATAGTAAATCCGTGCATGTTCGAGGTATTTTCCGATGATGGAAATGACACGGATGTTCTCACTGACACCCGGAATGCCGGGGCGAAGGCAGCAGACGCCGCGTATGATGAGCTGTATTTTAACACCGGCCTGTGAGGCTTTATAGAGTGCTTTGATGATATCTTCATCGACCAGAGCATTCATCTTGGCGATAATGACCCCTTCGCTTCCATGACGTGTCTCGTTTTGAATAAGGGAAAGAATTTTAGGCTTGATCTGAGTGGGGGCCATATAGAGTTCGTTCAGCTTCCCTTTTTTGCTAAAACCGGTCAAAAAGTGAAAGAATCGGGTCATATCATGGGTAATGGCATCGTTGGAGGTCATGTAGCTGATATCCGTATATACGGTGGCCGTGGAGGGGTTGTAATTTCCCGTTCCGATGTGGGCATATTGCTTCAGTTTTCCATCCACGCGGCGGGTAATGAGGGCCGCTTTCGCATGGACTTTGAATCCGGCAATACCATAAATAACGTGAGCCCCTGAATTTTCAAGTGCCTTAGCCCAAATGAGATTGTTCTCTTCATCAAACCGTGCGCGCAGTTCCACCATAACGGTGACCTGCTTGCCCGATTCGGCCGCAGCTATCAGGGCATTAACGATGGGTGAATTAGAGCCTGAACGGTACAGTGTCATCCGGATTGAAACGACATCGGGGTCTTTAGCTGCCGTTTGGATGAGGCGCACAACCGGTTCAAAACTCTCGAACGGATGAAACAAGAGAAGATCTTGCTTGTCCAATGTCGCATACAAACTTTCGTCGGTATCGAGTGGAGGAAGGTTGCGCGGCTTGAAACTCGGGCTGGTAAGATGAGCAAAATCTTTGTTTCCTACCACCTGCCAGAGGCTTCCCAAATTGAGATAGGTTTGGAAGCGGTAGATATCGTCTTTGTAAACATTGGCATGGCGATTGAAAAAATTCAGCAGATCGTCGTCGGCATGAACACTCAGTTCCAATCGGACCAATTCCCCTTTTTTACGAAGTTTCAGCCCCTCTTCTAAAATCTCCATAAAATCATCGGCTTCTTCCTCTTCGATAGCGATATCGGCATTGCGCGTCACTCGGAAAGCGGCGAATTTGATCAGCTCATATCCCGGAAAAAGATCTTGGATATGTTCTGCCGTGATACTTCCGATAGGGACATAGATACGGTTGTCGATTTCGACAAAACGGGGGAGAACCCGCGGAATACGGATAAGACCGTAGCGCTCTACAGAAGGGTCGTCTTTGTCTCTGAGTTTAACGATCTGTCCAAATCCGAGGTTATTAAGATGGGGAAAAGGATGGGTTGCATCGATGGCGATGGGGATGACGACAGGGTAGATATTTTCCATAAAATAACGATCGAGATAGTGACGCTGTTGCTGGGTAAGCTCTTTATAGGATTTAAAAAAAATCCCCTCTTTTTCAAGATCTTTCATAATCCCCTGAAGGCAATGCTCGACCACTTGCTGTTCTTTGTGCAAATAGGTCCGTATTTCGCGAAGCTGCTGAAGTGGTGTATAACGATCGGCACCAGAAACATTGACACCGGCACTGAAAAGTTTTTTTAATCCGGCAACGCGAATCATATAAAATTCATCGAGATTGGTTCCGTAAATCGCTAAAAACTTGAGTCGTTCAAAGAGAGGAAGCGATTCTTCTTGGGCCTGTTTCAGTACACGTGTGTTAAATTGCAGCCATGATAGTTCACGATTGATATAAAGTGCTGGGTTTTTAAGATTGCTGGGCATGATATCTACCAATATTGTTATGTTTGTGTGATTATATTATACTTTGATTACAAAAAGGGAGTTTTATGAGTACTTTCGCCATTATCATGTTCGCGGCAACACTATTCTTTGCATATCAAATATTTCGCCATGTCCAATCATTGGAAGATACCACTTCTGCAGACTCGATGAATCCTGTACCTTTGGTTGATCCGAATGAATTGGTTGGCGAAGCCGATGATGCGTATCAAAACGGCGATCTTGCTGCCGCACGCGAGAAGCTGCAGCAAGCCTACGCGTTAGTTCCGGATGATATCGAGATTGTCAATAAACTGGCTTTTGTCCATGGAAAACTGGAAGAACCGGAAGAGGCAATCCGTTTGTATGCCCTTTCGTTGCAGATGGATGATACCGATGATTTGACCCATAACGCACTGGCGTCTTTGTACCGTACTCAAGGCTCTCTAACGCTGGCCAAGGAGCATTACGAAAAAGCATTGCGCATCGATAATACGTATGCCGTCACGTATTATAATTATGGGAATCTTTTAGGAGATTTGGGTGAGAAAAAAGAGGCGGAAGCGATGTACCTTAAAGCAATTGAGCTAGACAGAGATTTAACCGAGGCTAGGAGTGCGCTGGAAGCACTTAGGAATGCTGAATGAATCAGAACCAAGCCCGTTTGGCCGTCTTAATCGATGCGGATAACTCTCAGCCCTCTATCATCGCCGGATTACTCGATGAAATCGCATCTCACGGGATTGCCAGCGTCAAACGGATCTATGGTGACTGGACCGACACGAAACTCAAAAGCTGGAAACATGAATTGCTTCAGAACGGATTGCATCCCATGCAGCAGTTTGCTTACACTACGGGTAAAAATGCGACCGATAGCGCGATGATCATCGATGCGATGGATCTGCTGTACACAAAAAATTTTGACGGTTTTTGTATCGTATCCAGCGACAGCGATTTCACGCGGCTTGCCAGCCGTATTCGTGAATCGGGGATAAAAGTGTATGGCTTTGGAGAACAAAAAACACCCAAATCCTTTATCGGTGCCTGTGATAAATTTATTTATACAGAAAACTTGCGCCGTACCCATACGGCCAGCACCCCTACGGCTAAAATAAAACATGATGAAAAAGCCCTTTTGGCGTTGGTGAAAAATGCCGTTGAAGATACGACCAATGAGGCAGGATGGTCCTATATGGGTGCCATCGGACAAAATTTGATTAACAAATCGCCGGAATTTGATCCCCGCAGTTACGGGTATAAAAAGCTGGTCGATTTGATCGAAGGGCTGGGCGAATTTGAGTTTAAATATTCAGACCCTCTGTCCGGTTCGCAAGCCATTCATGTCCGGCTGAAACGACACAAACGGAGCTATGAAAAATGACGGTCCAAGAAATTTACACGTTTTTAGATACCCTTTCCCCTTTTGCGTTGCAGGAGAGCTGGGATAACTCCGGGATGCTGGTGGGAGATTTTACGCAGGAGATCACTACGGTAGTCCTCTCGATCGATATTGACGAGGAGTTGATCGACTCTTTGGATGAGAATACCCTGCTTATCACCCATCATCCGATTATTTTCGGCGGATTGAAGCAGCTGAAATTTAATCAATACCCGGCCAAATTGCTGGCACCGATGATACGCAAGAATATTGCCAACATAGCGATGCACACGAATTTTGACCAGACCCATTTGAACGATTATGTGGCGACGCGCGTTCTGGGATACCCGATTATCGCCAAAGAGGGGTTTGTGGCCTATCTTGGAGTGGATGAAGCGTTTGACCTGTTTGCCGAAAAAATCAAAATAGCATTGGGGCTCAATCATATTCATACCGTTAAATGCCACGATCATGTCCAAACGTGCGCCTTGGTAACCGGTTCAGGGGCATCATTAATGCGAAACATCGAAGCCGATTGTTTTTTGACCGGGGACATAAAATATCATGAAGCGATGGAAGCAAAAACGTTAGGATTATCGATGATGGATATCGGACATTATGAGAGTGAGCGCTATTTTGGAGAGATATTAGCACAACACTTGGAAAAATTAGGATTGAGTGTTATAATTTCACCATCGAAAAACCCCTTCACCTACCATTGAGTAGAGGGGACCTCCGAAAAGGAAACTTATGAACAAACATTTAGAACAGCTTATCGACTTGTCGTTGATAGACAAAGAGATCGATGCGTTCGAACCGCAAATCGAAGAGGCAAACCTCCAGTACGACGCGCTTTTGGCAACGAAAAACTCTGTTATGAACGAGATTGCATCTCTCTCGCAAGAGATTAAAGATGAGCAGATTAAAAAGCAAAAAAATGAGCTTCATTTAGCAGAACTTTCAGCAAAATTGGAAGAAAACACCAAAAAAAGTGCTGAAATTAAAACTGAACGTGAAATGAAATCGCTTCAGCTTGAAGAAGAAATTGCTAAAGAACAAGTCAATTTCGCGAATGAAGAGATTGACCGTTTAGAAAAATTGATTGCGCACAAGCAAGCAAAAATCGACGAGCTGGAAGCAAAAGCCGGCGAAATTGAAGGAAAACTTGCAGGTGTTAAAGCCGATGTTGATGTCAAGTTGGCAAAAATTGATGAAGATCGTAAAGTGGTATTCGCGAAAAAAGAAATTTTGGTTGCAGCAATGAACCAAAAAGGTCTTTCCTTTTACCAAAAAATTCGTCGCTGGGCAAAAAATTCGACAGCCGTTCCTGTCCGTAACCAGGCATGTATGGGATGTTACATGGCGCTTAGTGATAAAGTGTATTCAGAAGTCATCAAAGGTGAAGAGATTACAACGTGCCCGCATTGCGGACGTCTATTGTATCTTGAGCCTTCATCTGACGCGATCGGCGCCTAAACCCTTTCGTGAAGGTTTTTGACCTTTTTTACACTCTTATTGCCGTAATTCTTTGGGTTACGGCGCTCCCTTTTCTCATCGTGTTATCTTTTAAAAAAAAATATCGTCATTCCATACCGGCCCGTTTTTTTTTATGGCGCAATCCCTCATTTGAACCGCATGATATTTGGTTCCATGTGTGTTCGCTGGGAGAAGCAAAAGCGATAGCACCCATCGTTGAACGTTTGGATAACATGAACATAGCGGTCAGTGTGATTACCCATACCGGTTTTGCGGCGGCATCAAACTATAAAGCGCAGGTACGGTATCTGCCGTATGAACTATGGCTATGGTTTTGGATGAAAACACCCAAAGTTGTCGTTGTTCTGGAAGCAGAGTTCTGGTATCTTTTATTTCGACTCTCTCACAGAAGAGGGGCTCGGGTCATCGCACTCAATGCCCGTATCAGCGAGCGCAGTTTTCCGAAATATTACAAAATGCGCTGGTTTTATCGCCGTTTGCTCGAACAGTGTGATCACGTTTTGTGCCAAAGTACGGAAGATATGGCCCGTTTTATCGCCTTGGGGGCAAAAAACGTTCAGGTTGTCGGCAACATCAAGTTAGCCCAGAAAATTGAGGCGACTCAACCCTACCGCAAACCGCAGGGAACCGTGGTAGTTGCTGCGAGTACCCATGAAGGGGAAGAAGAAGCGATTCTTCGAGCGTTTGCAAGCTACAAAGAACGAAATCCCGCAGCGACGCTTTTTGTGGTTCCTCGTCATCCGGAACGGTTTGACAAGGTGTATGATTTGATGGCTAAAACACTGCCTCAGATGAGCCTATCGCGTTGGAGTCTCTCTACGGAGATAAAGTGTGATCTTATACTAGTGGATGCAATGGGGGAACTCAATAATATTTACGCGATCAGCGATGTGGCTATTTTAGGAGGTGCTTTTGCACCGATCGGCGGGCATAATCCTCTCGAACCGGCTCACTTTGGATGTAAAATCATTACGGGTGAACATATGTTTTTACAAAGAGAACTCTTTAAATATGTTCATCATGTGCAATTTGTTGCACCACATGGTATTGAAAAGGCCCTTATTGAGGCTGAATCATTGCCTCCATCAACGGTCAACGAAACCATTGATATTCAACGTATCGTTGATACACTAAAAACGGAGTCTGCAGTATGAAAGAAAAAGCGTATAAAGTATTATCACAACAAGAAGGTATTTCCAATTCCGAAGCAAAATCACTGATTGACCGCGGACTGGTCTATGTGGGCAATTCAAAAGTGATGATTGCACGGGGTGAAATCAACCCAAAAACAGTCTTTATTGTCCAAAAAGTAGAAAAAGTACGCCCCATTTTCGAGAATGATGATTTAATTGTCGTCGATAAACCGGCATTTGTCAATTCGGATGAAATTGAGCGGCAGTTCAAAGGTTCTCAATTGCTTCATCGTCTGGATCGTGAAACCAGCGGCGTCTTAATGCTCGTTAAAAACGAAGAGTTTCGTCTCAAAGCGATTGGCGAGTTTAAAAAAGATCAAGTTTACAAAGAGTACGTCGCTTGGGTGGATGGAATCGTCGTTGAACCGTTTGTCATTGATCAACCGCTTATTACTGAAAAAAAAGGGAATAAGGCCTATACAAAAGTATCCAAAAAAGGGAAAAGCGCCATAACGGAAGTAACGCCGTTAATCGTATCGGGCAAAAAGACGAAAGTTCAGCTGATTATTCATCATGGACGGACCCATCAGATTCGGGCGCATTTGAAATACGCACAGCATCCGATCATCGGTGATGAAAGTTATGGCGGACGGTCGGCTAAACGGGTGATGCTGCATGCCAAAAAAGTGACCTTGATGGGTCAAACATTTGAAGCCCCGGAGCCTAAAGTTTTCGCCCACTTAGGTTCATAATGGGTAATACGCAAATAGTACGTATCCCGATTGACTTCGCTAAGGCTACAGGGAATTCCACGCACGTTTACGTGCTTTACAAAGCATAATTAAAGCAAAAATTAAGTATAATTCGAAACTTTTTATACAAAGCATTTAGGAGCATCCGTGTTTGATACACTAACGGAATCGTTTACATCAGCGATACGCAAAATTCGTTTTCATGACGACGAAAAAGCGTTGACCAAAGCACTCGGCGAGCTTAAAAAAGCGCTGTTGAAAGCCGATGTGCACCACAAAGTGGTCAAAGAACTGATTGATTCCGTTGAGTTAGAAGTCAAACAAAAAGGGATTGGCAAAGACCAATTCATGGATGCGCTTCGCACCTCTTTGTATGAGTTGTTGAAGGTTAAAGGGAATGCAGGGTTTGTCTATGCTCCAGTAGCACCGACAGTTATTTTAATGACCGGTTTGCAAGGTTCGGGAAAAACAACGACAACCGGAAAGCTGGCCAACTACTTGAAAGTTCGTCAGAAAAAACGTGTTTTGGTCGTTGCCGCTGACCTTCAGCGTCTTGCCGCTGTTGAACAGTTGCGTCAGGTATGTTCTTCTATTGAAGTTGAACTGTATGCAGACGAAGCAACCAAAAATCCCGTAGAGGTTGTTAAAGGGGCATTGGAACACGCTAAAAAAGCGTTGGTAGATGTCGTATTAATCGATACCGCGGGGCGATTGGCAATTGATGAGCTTCTTATGCAAGAGCTTTCTGATGTCAAACAAGCTGCAAATCCGCATGAAATTTTTTACGTAGCCGATTCATTGAGCGGTCAAGATGCCGTTCGTACGGCAGAGATGTTTAATGACAAAATCGGAATCGACGGGGTCATCCTGACGAAATATGACGGAGATTCAAAAGGGGGCGTTGCATTAGGCATTGCCTCCCAGATTCAAGTGCCGCTCCGTTTTATCGGTGCGGGCGAAAAGATGGAAGATCTTGAAATCTTTTTGCCGGATCGTATTGTCAACCGATTGATGGGTCTTGGAGATATCGAAGGACTTGCGGAAAAAACCGCTTCCGTTATTGATGAGAAAAAAGCAAAAGCGCTTACCAAAAAGATCAAAAAAGGGGAGTTCAATTTCAATGACTTCCTAGAGCAGATGGAAAGCCTCAAAAAAATGGGGAGTATGAAGTCCATTATGGGGATGATTCCCGGTATGGGGGGTATGGCTTCCGCCCTCAAAGATTTTGACTTGGAAAACTCCGGCGAGCTCAAAAAGATCAAAGCGTTGGTCTCCTCCATGACGATGAAAGAGCGTGAAGATCCGGAGCTTCTTAATAACAGCCGGAAAGCACGCCTTTCAAAAGGGTGCGGTTTGACTATTGTCGATGTGAACCGTATTCTGAAACAATTTAAAAACGCGTCAAAAATGGCAAAACGTTTTTCAGGTAAAAAAGGGATGCAAGACCTTCAAAATATGATGGGTCAGATGCAGGGGGGACGCATTCCGCGTTAACCTTTCGCTATAATGCTAAGCTATGTGCTCCAGTAAGAGTCTATAGCTTAGCATTAAAGAGGTTTAGATACTTTTCTTTTGCTTTTGTGGGCAAAACAGGTTTCTAAGCTACTTTGTGCTCAAAATTAAAATTATTCAAAGGAATAAACATGGCAACAGTCATCCGCTTAACCCGTATGGGACGCAAAAAACAACCTTTCTACCGTATCGCGGTAACCGATAGTCGTAAACGTCGTGATGGTGGTTGGATCGAATTGATCGGTTATTACAACCCAATGACAGACCCTATCACTACAAAAGTAGATGAAGATCGTCTTACTTATTGGCTTAGCGTCGGTGCTCAAATGTCAGACCGCGTTAAAAAAATTACCGGTAAATAATCATGGTAGCCGACTTCGTCGCCGAATTTGCGAGATTAATCGCATCCTACCCTGAAGAAATCAGGGTTGATACGTTCGAGGGCGATGAAGTCACCGAGATTGTCCTGCACGCTAATCAAGCGGACGTGGGCAAGCTCATTGGGAAAGAAGGAAAGATGATCGGTGCTATAAAAACGGTCATTTCAGGCTGCAAAGCCAAAGATGGCAAAAGTTACCGTATCAATGTCGAACCGATTTCGTAATCTTCCTGATCCCACCCTTATTCATGTCGCAACGTTAGGCCGTACTGTAGGTCTAAAAGGGGACATGAAACTAAACCTCTTCACTGATTTTCCTGAGCAATTTGCCAAAAACACTACTTTCACCCTTGAAAATGGTTCTACAATTACTATCCTTAACTATAATCCGGATCGTGAATTGGTCCACATTCTTGGGTATGATACTCCTGAAGCGGCAAAAGCACTGACCAATGCCAAATTGTTCACGACCTATGAAGCGACACGAGAGCGGTGTAATTTAGCAGAGGGTGAGCATTTCTGGTTTGATTTAATCGGACTGCATGTTTTTGAAGGGGATCTTGCTTTGGGAACCGTCTTAGAGATAGAGCGTATCGGTCCGTTGGATTATCTGCTGGTTAAAACGGATTCTCTACTCGTCAACAAAGATCTTCCGGCGACATTTTTGATTCCTTACATCGACCGTTTTGTACTTAACGCGGATATAGAAATGAAAAAGATCATGGTTGAGGGTGGTTTAGATTTGCTTGAGGCGTCATAATGCGTTTTACCTATGTGACTCTTTTTTCAAATCTTATTGAAGGGTATTTTCAAGACTCTATTCTTAAACGTGCCATTGAATCCGACAAGTTTCAGGTTGATTTTCTTAATCCAAGAGAGTTTAGTACCTCAAAACACTTCAAAGTAGATGATACGGCAGTCGGCGGCGGTGCCGGTATGGTAATGACGCCGCAGCCTTTGTTTGATCTATTAGGTACGTTATCTGAAGATGCCCATATTATATTTGCGGCCCCTGTTGGAAAACAGTTTACCCAAAACGATGCCAAACGACTCTCCCAAAAGCCCCATGTCGTTTTTGTAAGCGGCCGTTATGAGGGGATAGATGAGCGGGTGGTGGAAACATTTGCGGATGAAGTATTCAGCATCGGCGATTATGTACTGACGGGGGGAGAATTGCCCTCTCTGGTCATGACCGATGCAATTGTCCGTAATCTTGAGGGAGTACTGGGTAACAGCGAATCTTTGGAATACGAAAGCTTTGAAACGCCACTTTTAGAAGCACCTTCTTTCGGAAAGCCGCCCATATATCAGGATTTAGGTGTTCCATCAGAATACTTAAAGGGAAATCACAGTAAAATTCAAGCACTAAAATTAGCTCTGTCTGAATGCAAAACAAAATATTTCAGACCTGAACAGCTACTAAAGCATAAAATAAGGACATCTTATGAAAAATAAATACATCGCTAGCTTTGAGCAAGCACAAATCGCAGGTAAAAATGTTCCTGAATTTCGTGCAGGTGACACTCTACGTATCGCCGTAACCATTAAAGAGGGTGAGAAATCACGCGTTCAGAATTATGAGGGTGTTTGTATCTCTATTCGTGGAGAAGGAACTGGTCGAACGATTACCGTTCGTAAAATTGGAGCTAATGCAATCGGTATTGAGCGTGTATTCCCAATCTATAGCGATAGCCTTGAGAAAATCGAAGTTCTTCGCCGTGGTCGTGTACGTCGTGCGAAATTGTTCTATCTTCGTGATCTTGCTGGTAAAGCGGCACGTATTAAAGAAATCCGTCGTAAATAATCTTCCTTGCCGCATTCTGCGGCAACTACTTTTTTCTTTTAACTCCCTTTTTTAATCCATATTTACACTCTCTTTATCGTGAATACTTCATTCATTTTTTATTTTCCAGAACACGCTGATTGTTAATACCGTTGCAAAAATTATCATTGATGTAAAAGCATACGCGGTGCCATTAATGGAGTTTTGAAACGGAAGTCCTCCCGTATTCATGCCGAAAAAACCAACGACAAGGTTCAGCGGCAAGAATATGACGGAAATGACGGTCAAGATATAAATACTCCGGTTCATCCTATCATTGGAACGCAGATTATAATACTGGTAAAGATGATCCAATTGCTCGTTTGCTGAAATATTGGATCGAAGGGCCCGTTCAAGGTGTTCATGAAGATCGTTGAATTCATTGAGCGGGAAGCGTGCAGATGATTTTGATCGAGCGATAAGCTGCACCATAACATCGACGGCTTTGACAATAATCCGCTCGGAACGTGATAGCTCTTTTTTGTAGACATGCCAATGGTCCATAAACTTATAGGTTATTTTTTTATAGAGACTTTCTTCCAGAGTGACAATTTTTTCTTGAACTTTGTCAAAATCATGTAGCAATATATCTATTTTAGCATCTAAAAAGCGGTAAAAATCATCGAATCCGTTTTTAAATTCCTTTAGCTCGGCTTCGTCTTGGTTATAGGAGTAAATACTGTGTTCCGTAATAATAAAACCGTAGGAATACATCTTTGGTTTGTTTGAAACATGCTCAGGCAATCGTAAAATAAGGATAGTATAGTTGCTGTGTTCTTCGAAACTGGAGGGATGAAGGGGGTTTTGTAAATCCTGAAGATGAAGATCATGCAGTTCCACTTCATGCGTATTCATTAGATCATTCCCCTTTTAATGCCCGTTCCATATCCCGTTTAAGGGTTTTCTCTTTTAAATCGTCACGTTTGTCATAAAGCTTTTTCCCTTTGACGATGGCAATTTGCATTTTAGCGATATTTTTGTCATTGAAATAGAGACTCAAAGGGACGAGGGTAAACCCCTCTTTCTCGACTGATTTGAACATTTTATCGATCTGTTTTTTGTGTAATAGCAGCTTGCGGCTGCCACGCTCTTCGTGGGCATAATAATGGTGGGTGGTGTCGAGTATGCCGATGTGGACATTGAAGACAAACGCTTCCCCCCGGACTATCTTTATAAATCCCTCTTTGAGGTTGACACGTCCGGCGCGGAGGGCTTTGACTTCACTCCCCTTAAGGACAAGTCCCGCTTCGAATTTTTCTTCGATGTGGTAGTCGAAAAAGGCTTTTTTGTTCGTGGCGATGGTTTCACCCATGGGAAGATTCCTTTAGTGTAAAAAAACTGCTGCCGCTGCCGGAGAAAAACCACCCCTCTTTTTCACGTAGCTCAGGATAGCATCCCAGTGCAGCAGGATAAAGATCGTTTGCCTCTTTCGGGGAGAGTGTTGTTAAGATATCGCGTGAAGGCATCGATTCAAGTCGAGCAGCTTCCTCTTTCGTAATGGGATGATACAGATGCTCACGATAATAGCGGTACACCGCAGGGGTGCTGATTTGCAGTTGCGGCGTAATTAGCTCAAAATCGAGTGGTTTTTCATCTACTTTTTCAACCACTTCACCGATGCCGCTGACATTGGCACATTCATAGCCATAGACAAAGAACGGGACATCGGCACCGACGTTGGCTCCGATCTGGGCAAGCGCTTCAACACTTAGACCAAGATCGAGCTCATCATTGCACATGTGCAAAAAAGTGGCGGCGTCCGAGCTTCCTCCGCCAAGCCCTGCAAAAGAGGGGATCCGTTTCTCGACACAGATTGCATGGTTTTCCATCCACTGTGAGAGGTTATCGGAACGAGTGGCGCTTAAAAGGTGTTTGTAGGCTTTATAGATTGTATTGGACGACACGTCACAATCAAAGTCGCCTCGGATCTCAAATTCAGGGGTAGATTTGGATTCAAACCACAACGTATCATAGAGTGAAGATACCCGCATAAAACGGGAAATGATCGTATGATATTCTCCCCGCATCCCGGTAATTTTGAGAAATATATTGACTTTGGCGTAGGCGCGGTATCGGTTCATAATTTAAATTTTTGGGCAAGCTGGCGTAAGAGTGACTCATCGTGATTTGTGGAAGCGGTTTTATTGGAATCCTCAACGGCACGGATAAGTTCACTGCGCAATACACGAATGTTGCTGGGGGCATCGATTCCCAATTTGACGACCCCTTTGTCTATGGCGATGACTTTTAGGGTGATATTGTCTCCGATGAGAATCGATTCATCCAGTTTGCGCGAGAGTATCAGCATGCCTCAACCTTATTGAGAAGATAGTGGACTTTATCATCGGCAATATCGATAATCGAGATGGTCTCACCGTTATCAATCCAATAAGTGCCGTTCTCTTGCATGACAAAATCTTCACGCAAAAGAGGCTGTCCCAAGAGGATCGTTTCTTTAGTGCCATTATAGCAATTTTTAGGAATTCCTAGGGCTGTTTTGATATCGACTTTTTTTTCGTTTTCATAAATAAACTGCCCTTCATTAAGCCGTTCCAATGCGCTAAGAGAACCGGTGACCCCTAGCTTATCCGCGATCATTTCGCCCAATGAGCGAATATAGCTCCCCTCCGAAACGGTCGCTTCAAAGGTGACGAAGGGATGGCAATAATGGAGCAAATGAATATCGTATACGGTAGAGGTGACCGTTTTCAGCTCTACGTCAATACCGGCACGGGCAAATTCATAGGCCCGTTTGCCGTTGAGCCGTTTCGCACTGAATTTTGGGGGGAGATAGGTGAGGGGGCCTTTGAGCGAGCCGATGACCTCTTTGAGGGTATCTTCAGCAATAGGGTCAAGGGGATCGATCTGTTCGATTTGCTCGATGTCTAATGTCGGAGAATAGGCACCCAGCCAGAGCGTCGCACGATACCGTTTCGGTGTTTTGTTTAAAAAACGGAACAGCCGGCCGTGATTTCCGAATGCGATTATCAGTACCCCTTTGGCAAAAGGGTCCAACGTTCCGGAATATCCCGCTTTTTTGACACCGTACCGCCGTTTGATCCGGCTAAGAAGCTGGTTGGAACTAAGACCTGCGGGTTTATAAGCGACAAAAAGGCGATTAGGACTATTCAATTACAGTTTCTCCACAAATGAGGCAAGTATTTCCCGTTTGTTGCCGCCGAAATTGATCAGCAGTTTAAATTCTCGGCCTGATTTACTGACTCCTTCAACCCGTCCGGCACCGAAAATTTTATGACGGATCAAATCCCCTTTTTTATAGGAGGTGTTTTTTTCTAAGATGAGGGACCCTTCGCACAATCCTGCTTCATTGATAAAACGGCTTTTTTGCAATTCGGTACGGCGCCCTTTGTAGAAACGGCTGTTGACACTTGATAGTGTCAGATTGGACTTTGCGCGGGTAAAGGCAACGTAGCCGAGGCGCCGTTCTTCTTCCAAGTCGCTCCCATCCCCGATAAGGGGCAAAAATCCCTCTTCCATCCCAATGACAAACAGATGCTCAAATTCAAGCCCTTTGGAAGCATGAATAGACATGATGTAGATGCTTTCCCCCTCCACTTGATCCTGATCGCTTTGCAAGGTGATATCGTTCAGAAATTCGGCAAGTGCGGCATCAGGATTTTGTTTGACATAATCGCGGAACAATCCGTAGAATTCATCGACGTTTGAGATTTTATCGGCCTCATCGGGAAGTCCTTTGAGGGTCTCTTTGATTTTAAAACGCTCTTCCAGCTGATCGATAAAGCGATACATCGCCTCATCGGCAACGATACGAAGCTCATTGATTTCACTGATGAAATTACGCAGTTCCAAGGTACTTTTCTTTCGTACTAACTGCTCGAGTTCGCTGTTGGAGAGGGTATCGATAAATTCAAACATCGATTTTCCGGCCTCCATGGCAGAGAGTTCGAGTTTTTCAATCGACGCTTTTCCCAAACCGCGCTTTGGTTTGTTGATGATCCGTTTGAGGGAGAAATTGTCATGTACGTTAGTAACAACGCGTAAATAGCTGATCAGGTCTTTGATCTCAGCGCGATCGTAAAAGCGCAGACCGCCAACGAGTTTATAGGCGATACCGCCACGGTTGAGACCTTCTTCCAGGGAACGGCTTAGCGCATTAATGCGATACAAAACGGCAATTTCGCTGGCCCGTACCCCTTTATCCAATAGGGCACGTATCGCTTTGGCAATTTTTTTGGCCTCTTCGCTTTCGTCATGGGCACTTAGCGTCTGAACCTCTTCGCCCCCTTTTTTGGTCGCGATGAGGGTTTTTCCCAAACGCGAGCGGTTGTGTTCGATTAACGCATTGGCTACGGTCAAAATAGGCTGGGTTGAACGGTAGTTGTATTCGAGTTTAATGACGGTGGCATCTTCAAAATCTTGGTCAAATTCTAAAATATTGCGGACATGCGCTCCACGCCAGCCGTAGATGCTTTGGTCATCGTCGCCCACGACACACAAGTTGTTATGTGTGGTGCAAAGTTTTTGGAGAAGTTTAAGCTGCAGTTCATTGGTATCTTGATACTCGTCAATCATGATATAGCGGTATTTTTCAGACGTTTGGATACATAAGTCAGGGTTTTCATCCAGCAGTTTAAAGCTCAGACACAGCAGATCGTCAAAATCGACAAGATTGTTTTTGAGCAAATACTCTTCATACTCTTCATAAATTTTGGCAATGTGTTTGTAGTTGGTCAGCTCGGCTTGGGAATAGGCTTCGGCAGGATCGATCATGGAATTTTTGTAGCGGGATATTTCACTGGCGATAAGGGGCGTCGGCAAATCGGCATTGATTTTTTTGAGGATCTTTTTTTTATCATCGGTATCGATTACAACAAAATTATTGCTTCGTCCCAATAGATGGATATGAAATTTTAAAAAGAGGAGTCCGAATTTATGAAAAGTGCACAGCAAAGGGGGAAAAGAGTTCTGGGTAATCATTCCCATCGCCCGCTCGCGCATCTCTTTGGCTGCTTTATTGGTAAAAGTAAGGGTCAATGTTTGGCTTGAGGGAATACCGATCGTGTCAAGCAAATAGGCTAGTCTAGAGGTGATGGTTTTGGTTTTGCCACTGCCGGCACCCGCGAGAATCAATAACGGACCGTCAATTTGTTCAACGGCTTGGCGCTGTGCATCGTTGAGAGTGTCAAAAATTTTATCCATACTGCTAAAGCGCCTTCGTTTCATTGAAATACTTTATTATAGCCCAATTTTTCTGAAGCTGTTTAAAAAAGGTCAATGGCTTGCTTTGATCATAATTCTGGGTTATAATACGTTTATATATTTTACTTATGGGAATTATTATGTTAAAAGACTTTGCGAAACTCTTGACGTTTCTAACAGTTATCAAAGAAAAAAGTTTTTCTAAAGCCTCTGCAAAATTGGGAATTTCACAGCCTGCGGTTACCCAACAGATTAAATTTATCGAAGATTATCTCGATACGCGGATTGTTGAGCGTAAAAAAAATGGGATCAAATTAACCAAAGAGGGTGAAGATCTTTACCGTATCGCATCAAAGCTTGAAAAAGCGATCCTTGCCAGCGAAAAAGATCTCCTTAAAATCATTAACAAAGAATTTACGTTTGTCGTCGGTGCGTCGTATGCCATCGGCAACTATATTCTTCCCAAATATCTCGCACAGCTAAAAGATAAAATCAACAATGAAGTTCATGTTCGTGTTGAACTTTCAGATGAGATTATCAATCAGCTTTTGGATAAAAAAATTGATATTGCACTGATCGAATCTCCGGTATTTAAAGACGGCATTATCTACCGTGAATGGGAAGAAGACGAACTGGTCATTTTCTCCAATCAGCCTATTCCGAAACAGCTTCGAAAAGAGGACATGTATAAATTTGATTGGATCTGTCGTGACGAAAATTCGCATACGCGAAAACTCACTTCCGAAGTCTTTGAAGAGATCGGTGTGGAGTGCTCGAGTTTCAGTGTTATCGGTGTTGTGGCAAGTTCAACGGCGATTAAAGAGACGATTATGCATTCGCCAAAAAATGCGGAGCGTCCTGTCGTATCGGTTGTATCGCGTCATGTCATTTCGGATGAGGTAGAAGAGGGGCGTCTTTTTGAAGCTCGTATTAAAAACTATAAAATCAAGCGTAAATTTTACATCGCTTATAGTAAAGAGCGTAAACATGACGCCTTTATTGATAACGTCGTGACGTTTTTGCTCGCCGTTAAATTTTAACGGTTTCGCTTTCTGCATCGGCTCTTGGCGAGCCATTTTTCCCTCTATTTATCAACATCCCTATTTTAAAAACTTCTGATTTTCCGGATTAGAGAGAAATGCGCTCATGGAGTTTTGAACGCCTTCTTGTTTTTCGATGGTTGCCGGTTGTGACCGTTCTGCGGGGATGGCAAGGTTTACAAAAGCCGGCGTATCATCGATAATAATTTGAACAATGCTCAATAGGGGGACACTGACCAAGCTTCCGATATTCTCTTGACCGAATCCTGCTTCAAAATAGAGGACATCATTGTCAAGACGGGCGCTTTCAAACGTATATCCGGCCAAGAAAAAGAGGGTTAAGGCACGGAACTCCTGACTGATGTGGGAGGGAAGCGGCGGATCGAAAGTCAAATGTTCAATTTTACACAAGATTCCGAAATTCTGCTCATTTTCAAAGAGATAGATTAACATGTCACGTATATGGGTTTCCATCAGCCGTGCAAATGAAGGATTTTTGATGATTTCGAAGAGCATATATAAACACCTACTGGTATATTTTAGGTAATTATACCATTTTCGATCTCCACAAATCCCACCATTGCATTCATCATCGCGACTTTTTTGGCTTTGGCTATGTCATCGACTTGCAATGTTGCAGGGAAGATCACCCCCTCCTGTATGAGTCTGGCACGGGTTGTCCCCGGTAAAAGGGGATGAATCGGGGTGAGCCAGCGCCCTTCTATAAACAATGCAATGTTGCCAATGGAGGTATCGGTCAAGAGCCCCTGCTTGACAATGAGAATATCGTCACACGCTTCTCTTTGTTCATACAGCGCATTGATGGCATGCCGATCTGCATATTTGAGAGGATACTCTATCGTATCGTCAAATACTAAGCGTAAGGAATGCAGGTGTCGCGGTACATAGGGGAGATACTCTACGCTGTAGCTGTCCGAACCGTCATAGAGAAAACGGCATCGATAGACCCCTTTGTCCGGAGGGGTGATGAGTTGCGAAAGATGCAGTGAGGCGGTGTTGCCCAAGGTTTTCAATGAGGCTTCAAGCCGTTGTTGATGATAAGCAAGATGCAAAAGAACCCCATCCTGGCAACGGATGGTTTCCAGCAGTGTATTAGGCTTCAAAAAGGGCGGTACTCAAATAGCGTTCTGCGGTATCGCACAGAATCGTGACAACGGTTTTTCCCTGATTTTCAGGACGTGCTGCGACTTTCATTGCAGCGTATACATTGGCTCCGGCCGAAATCCCGACTAAAATACCTTCGGTTTTGGCCAATTCTTTGGCCGTTGCAATCGCATCTTCATTGCTGACGGCGATGACTTCATTGTAAATAGAGGTATTGAGAACATCCGGAACAAAGCCGGCACCGATCCCTTGAATTTTGTGGGGACCTGCTTTTCCTCCTGAAAGGACAGGGGAGTCTTTCGGCTCGACAGCAATAATTTGAATCGTGGGAATAGCGGCGCGCAATGCCTCCCCCGTTCCGGTAATGGTACCCCCTGTCCCTACGGCTGCCACAAAAATATCAACGCGCCCATCCGTATCGCGTAGAATTTCTACCGCGGTGGTTTCACGGTGTATCTGAGGATTGGAAGGATTGGCAAACTGCTGCAATACGATCGCATTGGGAATCGTTGCAAGGAGGTTGTTGGCTTCGTCAATGGCCCCTTTCATCCCTTGGGATGCCGGCGTTAAAACCAAACTGGCACCCAAAGCTGACAAAAGGTTCCGTCGTTCAATACTCATGGATTCAGGCATCGTCAGGGTGAGCTTTAGACCCAAAGCGGCACAGATGGAAGCAAGGGCAATTCCCGTGTTTCCGCTGGTGGGTTCAATGATTAAGGTATCTTGATTGATTTTCCCTTGTTCCATTGCCGATTTAATCATACTGAATCCAATGCGGTCTTTGACCGAACTTGTAGGGTTCATAAATTCGCATTTACCCAGAATGGTTCCACCCGAAGTCTCAGAGGGAGCATTCAGCCGCACGATAGGAGTGTTGCCGATAAGGTCAGTGATATTCGCTGCAATATTCATAGGAAATCCGTTTTTGACAATTATAGTATGAATTTGAAAAATTCCAAAGAAAGACAAGCAGGTTCTTCAAGTATAGAAACTAATGCATTTTGAATCTAAAATCGGTATAATTCGCTTCAAAATTAACTATTTGGGGTACCTGATGGAACGCAAAAAGATCAAAAAAATTTTGATCGCTAACCGCGGCGAGATTGCATTGCGTATTATTCGGGCTTGTAAAGAGCTTGAAATTAAAAGTGTCGTTGTATTTTCAGAAGCAGATGTGAATGGCGTTTGGGTACGCAAAGCGGATGAGTGTTATCCGATTATGGGCGATCCGATTACGGCATATTTAGACTATGATCGTATTATTTCATTAGCTAAAAAAGCAGACTGTGATGCGATTCATCCGGGATACGGATTCCTCTCAGAGAGTGCTGAATTCGCCCAGGCGTGTGCGGATAACGGAATTATTTTCATCGGACCGAAAGCGGAGCATATCGCTCTTTTTGGCGATAAAATGGCATCAAAAGTCGCGATGCGTGCAGTAGGGGTTCCAATGCTTCCGGGTACGGATGAGCCGATCGACAACATTGACGATGCTGAAAAAATCGCAACCGATATCGGTTTCCCGGTTATTATTAAAGCAGCTTTCGGTGGAGGCGGACGCGGTATGCGTATCGTTGAAAAAGCGGAAGATTTCAAAGAGATGTACGAATCGGCGACGGCAGAGGCATTGCGATTCTTTAGCCGCGGGGAGACGTTTATTGAAAAATATCTCAAAAATCCACGTCATATCGAAATTCAAATCGTAGCCGATAAATACGGCAACGTTGTCCATTTGGGAGATCGTGACTGTTCTATTCAGCGCCGTCACCAAAAAGTCATCGAAATCGCTCCGTCGCCATTGCTCAATGATGCGGTTCGCCGTGAGCTTTACCGTGTATCGACCAAAGCGATGTTCAAGCTTGGATATGAGAGTGTCGGTACTATCGAATATCTGGTTGACCAAGATGACAACTTCTATTTTATCGAGATGAACACCCGTGTTCAGGTTGAGCATCCGGTTACCGAAGTTATTTCAGGTATCGATTTGATCCAACGAATGATCCAAATCGCGGAAGGAGATCCCCTTAAGTTTTTACAAGAGGAGATCAACCTTCGCGGATATGCGATTGAGTTCCGTATCAATGCCGAAAACCCGAAACTGGGCTTTGTTCCATCACCGGGTCTTATTACCAACTATCTTGCACCGGGCGGTCCGGGTGTGCGATTGGACAGTATGGCATATACGAATTATCAAATCCCATCCAATTACGATTCGATGATCGGTAAATTGATTGTTTCGGCTTTGACATGGGAAGATGCGGTTCGTAAAGCGACTCGCGCCCTCGATGAGTTCTTGATTCAAGGGGTTCCGACAAATATCGCGCTTCACCGTCAGATTGTCCGTGACCAAGATTTTATCGACGGTAAACTGGATACGGGCTATTTGGATACGAAGCTTCAGCATTTCAACTTAGACGCTATTCATAATATGGATGAAGAAGAAGAAAAGATGAAGCATATTGCTCAAGTGATTGCTGCAATTAACGCTAAGAACTTAACGGTTCGTCACTAAAACCTACACCGTTCATTCCAAACTCGTCGAAAGACGGGTTCAGGATTCTCACCACGAACAGGTAATTTTAATACACCACTCCGCTTCCCCCGCCATTCGCCGCATGAAAAACCATCGATCCATTTTTACGAGCGTAGAAGCGAATCAGCAGATTTTGAAGGGTCGGTTCAATGGAGGGTTTGAACCAGCCGTTGTTGCTGATGGCAATCATATAGCGAGCATCCGGGGTATACAGTTCTTCTCGCGTTGCTTCGTAACAGATTGCATTGCGAAATTTCACCCCTTTAATGAGAAAATCAGTCGGTTTGTCGGCCGTCACAAAATTGGATCCACCCGCAAAAATTTCTCTGTTAACCCAATCTTGTAAAAAATCGGGAAGGGGGATATATTCTCCAAAAGGGACCAATATCGTCTTTTTAGCGACGGTAATTTTCCCTTTATCGAACAAATAGGAGACATTGTAATGCAGCGAATTCTCTTCATGGAGTGTCCCCGTTAAAATCGCTATGGATTGGGAACGCTGCTGCAATTGGGATTGGAGGGCAGGATGGTGATTCATATAAAGGACAAATGCCGATTCCGGCAAGACAACAAGATCATACCTCTGATCGATAGCAAGGTCGATTTGGCGGAGGTTTTCTCGGATGATTTCGCCCATCATGAACTCTTGCCATTTGAGATCCTGGGAGATATCGGTAGAAACCAATTTTATCCGTACCTGAGGGTGAATAACCGATGCATGAGAGGGTTGGACCGCAAATAGGATGATGAAGAGGGGAAGGAGTTTTTTCCATTGTGAAAACAAGGCGGTCGACGCGATTGCGGCTAATGTCAGTGCAAATTGCCATTTTTCAAAGCCGATATAGCTTTCTACAAAAATCAGTTCAGGCTGCATCCAGTTAAAATCCATTGGCCATATATAGGTGAGCCCAAAGAGTATCAGTGCACGTAGCCAAGGATTTGATGTTAATCCCATTGAACCGAAATAGAGTGCGTAAACAAGTCCGAATCCCAAAGCCACCAACGTTTCAGCCCATCCCAGCCCGTAATACTGAAAACTGTATCCGATCCAGTAACACCATAACAGCCCAATCCAAAATCCGGCAATCGGCAACGTGCGTCTGGGGGCATGCAACAGGCCATATAAGCCGCCAAGGCCAAAGAGGGTGTTGACGATTTTGGAAGAGAGATGGAAATATTCCCAGTAAATAAAGGCG
Organism: Sulfuricurvum sp.; assembly: GCA_036277435.1. GTDB lineage: Bacteria > Campylobacterota > Campylobacteria > Campylobacterales > Sulfurimonadaceae > Sulfuricurvum. The sequence continues at coordinate 3,145 of DASUMY010000143.1, read as the reverse complement.
CTAAAAGCAATGGCTATGAGTAAAGGGAGGAAGAGAAGTTCAAATGTCTTTTGTGATTGTATTTTCATAACGAAATTATAGCGATGTTAATGTCTTTTGAGTATAATGCACCCATATTTTATTCAAGGATTCTTATGGAATTTCTGTCCCAATTACTACCCTTTGTTTTTTTAATCGCAATTATGTATTTTGTGATTATTCGTCCTCAGCAGCAGCAGGCTAAAAAGCATGCGGAAATGCTTGCATCGCTAGCCAAAGGGGATAAAGTTGTTACGAACGGCGGATTGATTGTCGAGATCAAAAAGGTAGAAGAGACTTTTTTTGCCGTAAAATTCAACAATGATGTCGAGGGGCGCTTGGTTAAAGACGCTGTGATGCGAAAGTACGAGGATGAAGCTTAATTATCGTGTTGTAATACTGATTTTTGCCACGATTTTCGGGCTGCTCTATTCAGCCCCTTCGTTTATGCAAAGTTCAACCGGAAAAAAAATAACCTTAGGTCTTGATCTGCAAGGCGGATTGCATATGCTGTTAGGGGTGAAAACCGAAGAAGCGGTGACCTCTCAGCTTAAATCTATTGCTTCAGGTATCAACCATTTTACCGAGAAAAATGAGATTGTTATTGATGGATTAACTGCCAATGATGATGCGGTAACGTTTGAATTATTGGATAACGATGACGCCGTGGTATTGGATGAATATCTCAAAAAAGTGGAAGGGACCGTTGTCCATGCCGCACAGGGGCAATACAGCGTAGCCATGACCCCTGCCGCCATTGAAAAATTAAAAGTTCAATCGGTTGATCAAGCGATCGAAACCATTCGGAATCGGCTCGATCAATTCGGGCTTGCCGAACCGACAGTAGCTAAACAGGGGATTGATAAAATTTTGGTTGAATTGCCGGGGATTAAAACGCCTGAAGAAGAACAGCGTGCCCGAGAGTTGATCTCCCGTGCCGCTAAACTCGAATTGATGGCGATCGACGAAGATCGTGCGATGCGTGTGATGGAAATGGATGAGACGGAAGCCGGCAGTTACGGCGATAAAATTCTTACTGATGCGTTACAACCCGAAATAAAACATCTGGTGCATGAAATCCCGATTTTAGACGGGACGATGCTGACAGATGCACAGGTAGGATATGATCAGAACAACCGTCCTGTGATCAATTTTTCCCTCAATTCCGAAGGGGCACAGATTTTCGGTGATTTCACCGGGAAAAGTGTCGGAAAACGTTTAGCAATCGTGTTGGACGGAAAAGTCTATTCGGCACCGGTGATCAATGAACGTATCGGCGGCGGATCAGGGCAGATTAGCGGCAATTATACGACCGCAGAAGCGAATGATTTGGCGATTGCCCTTCGCTCAGGTGCGCTGCTGGCCCCTATTTACATGATGGAAAAGCGCTCCGTGGGGCCAAGTTTGGGTGCGGACAGTATTAAAGCAAGCTTGATATCGCTTATGGCCGGATTTGGACTGGTTGTATTATTTATGATGGTTTATTACAGACGTGCCGGAATGATTGCGAATATCGCACTGGTTGTTAATATATTATTGATTATCGCCGTAATGTCATTGTTCGGGGCAACATTGACACTGCCGGGGATGGCCGGAATCGTCTTGACGGTGGGGATGGCCGTGGATGCCAACGTCATCATCAATGAGCGTATCCGTGAAATATTAGCGGAAGGTTCTTCTGTGAAGCGGGCGATAGAAGTGGGATACGAGAATGCAATGCGCGCGATTACCGATTCGAATGTCACGACATTGATTGCGGCAATCGCCTTGTATGTTTATGGAACAGGACCAATCAAAGGATTCGCGATTACCATCAGCATCGGGATTATCGCATCGATGATCACCGCTATTCTGGGAACACACGGTATTTATATAATGCTGCAAGATCGTATTGAAAAATCGAAAAATACAGCCAAATGGTTTGGCATGAAGCGGAGTGCATAATGGAACTGTTTCGATACACTAAACCGATCGGCTTGATGGGAAAATCAAAGATTGCGATGGGGATTTCCTCATTGTTGGTTATTGCGTCGTTGATGATGATTTTTACCAAAGGGCTAAATTTCGGGATCGATTTTGCCGGCGGTACGATCGTTCAGGTTAAATACGATACGGCTGCGCCGATTGACGAAATGCGTCAGCGCCTTAGTGGTAATACGATATTTGAAGGCTCAAGTATCAATGAATTCGGTTCTCCCGATGAAGTGGTCATCCGTCTTAAAAACAGTTCTGAAAGTGTCACCCAAGATATTGGCGATACGATTCGGGAAAAATTGGCAGGTACCGGAAATTTTGAAATACGCCGTGTTGATATCGTAGGGGCTAAAGTTGGCAGCGAGCTACGCGAAAAAGGGATTATGGCGTTGACTTTTGCCATTGTCGGGATTCTGCTTTATGTGGCATTTCGATTTGAGTGGCGCTTTGCAGTTGCGTCAGTCTTGGCCTTAGCGCATGATCTCACGATTGCCGTGGGTGCTATTTCGCTGTTAGGACTGGATGTTAATCTCGATGTCATTGCGGCTCTTTTGACGATCTTAGGGTATTCGATCAATGATACGATTATCGTTTTTGACCGAATACGCGAAGAGATTCCGGTATCGTCTGCAAAAACGGTTAATGAGATCATCGATGATTCGGTTACACGTACGTTATCGCGTACCGTGTTAACGTCCTTGACGGTATTGATCGTGCTGGTTACTTTATTTGTATTCGGTGGAGAGATTATCCACACGTTTGCCTATACATTACTAGTAGGTGTTGCTGTCGGAACTTACAGTTCTATTTTTGTGGCATCTCCGTTATTGGAAGTGCTCGGCTTCAACCTGAAAACTTACCGCACCAAGCTCTCCGAAAAAGCGGCGCGTGAAGCCGAAAAAGAGCGCCTTCGCGCTCAGTTTGAACAAGGCGTTGTGTAAAACGCCGTATTATTATCTAGGAGTTTTTTTTGAATTATTCCCCTGCATCCATCGAAACGAAATGGCAGAACTTTTGGGCTGAAAACAAAAGTTTTGAGCCCAGTGAAGATCTGACAAAAACCAAAAAATATATTTTGAGTATGTTCCCTTTCCCCAGCGGAAGATTGCACATGGGGCACGTGCGAAACTACACCCTCAGCGATACGTTTGCC
>DASUMY010000142.1:0-6963 GCA_036277435.1 Sulfuricurvum sp. | reverse complement strand
AAGTTCCAAACACGCTTCAAGAAGCAATTTTTCCGTAAACGGATCTCCCACTTGTACCGTAGGGCGAAGACTTTTAGACGCTTCGGTAAAACTGTCCGAACTCATGACGGCCCCGCCAAGACCATCACGTCCTGTTTTACTTCCGACGTAAATGACCGGATTGCCGATCCCCTCGGCACGTCCGTAGAAAATTTCATCGCTCTTCGCAAGCCCCAACGTAAACGCGTTGACAAGGATGTTGCCGTTGTAGCACTCATCGAAACTCGTCTCACCGCCGATCGTCGGAACCCCCATACAGTTGCCGTATCCGCCGATGCCCGATACGACACCGCGAACCAAATAACGCTGATGGGCACTGATATCGTCTTTATTCGTCACATTGCCAAAACGAAGAGCATTGAGATTGGCAATCGGACGCGCACCCATCGTAAAGACGTCACGCATGATACCGCCCACACCGGTTGCAGCCCCCTGATACGGTTCGATAAAACTCGGGTGATTGTGGCTTTCCATTTTAAATACCGCCGCATAACCGCCGCCGATATCGATAACACCCGCATTTTCGCCGGGACCCTGGATAACCCATGGTGCCTTCGTCGGAAAACCGCTCAAATGTTTTTTAGACGATTTATAACTGCAGTGTTCACTCCACATTGCCGAAAAAATACCGATCTCGACGAGATTTGGTTCACGTCCGAGGATTTTTTTGATGTGATCATAATCTCCAAGTGAAAGTTTATGCTGTTTTAGAACTTTTTCGATATCTGGAAGGGGAGTGCTCACGGCAAATTCCTTAAAATAGTAATAGTAACGCGATTATATCAAAGGGGAATATTCATCCATCTTAAAGCTACTGTAATTTCAAATACTTCCTTCAATCTTACTATTGTTACCGTTTGTTAACTAAACATACTTGACATATAAAGGCTCAAGTTATATAATTTTTTTACCATTTTAAATTTTAGAATGGAATCAAATTATCCTTAAGGAGCATCCCATGTTGTTAACACGTTTTGATCCGTTTAGAGAGTTTGAAAGACGCTTTAACGGTTATTTACCTGCCGATACAAAAGAAGCGGCAAATGTTACCAGTTTCAGTCCGGCTGTCAATACACGCGAAGATGAGCAGGGATATCATATCCATGCCGATTTACCGGGTGTAGCAAAAGAAGATATCCATATTGACCTCAAAGACAATGTTCTGACTTTATCGGGAGAACGTAAACACAAAAAAGAAGTGAATGAAAAAGACTTTTATAAATTGGAAAGTTTCTACGGAAAATTTCAACGCAGTTTCACCGTCCCTGAGGATGCGGATATGGATCACATTGATGCAACGACAGAAAATGGTGTTCTCAATATTATGATTCCCAAATCAGCCCCCAAAGAATCTAAAAAAATTGAAATTAAATAAGGAGATTATGATGAATGGGATGAAAATTTTTATCTCATCATTACTGGCAGTCGGATTTTCTGCCGCTTCATTGTTTGCCTCAAACGCTTCGGCCTCCACATCTCAAAAGTGTGAATTCGGCTGTCCGTTTTGGGAGATAGAAGAGATGGAAACCTTTTTTAACCGTCCTTTTCCACGAATGAACAGTATGTACAGTGCTTCCAGGATGAAAGAGAGCGATAAAGCCTACCTCATCAGTATCGATCTGCCGGGGATAGATAAAAAAGATATTTCGATCGAAACATCAGGAGATAGATTAGTGATTTCGGGAGAACGGAAAGAAGAGTCGGAAAATAAAGAGGGGACAAAACGTTCATATCGACAGTTCTCTCAAAGTTTTTTACTCCCAAACGATGCCAATCTTGAGACGATTACCGCTACTTCGAGTAACGGCGTATTAAAAATAACTGTCCCTAAAACAGGAAAGAAAACAGCCAAAAAAATTGAAATAAAATAAGGTTATTTAAACCCGAAATCTTTCTCACTTCGCAGATTTTTCTTGAGAGAAAAGAGATCGATATAGGTAATTGCGTTCACTTCATAGCTCTTTTTTCCGCCGGGAAGATGGACGCTAAACTCATCCCCTTCTTCTTTTCCAAGCATCGCTCTCGCTAAGGGGGAGTGAACCGAAATCAATCCATGTTCCGGTTCGCTTTCCAACGTTCCGCAAATCGTGTAAGAGAATGTTTCATCGCTTTGACTCTCAACAATCTCCACCGTAGCACCAAAATGTACACGAAAATGGTCCAGTAATGAAGGGTCAATGATTTGTGCTTTTTCAATCATCGAATTGAGATAAAACAGCCGTTTGTCAATATGGCGAAGTTTTTCTTTCGCCGCATGATACTCTGCATTTTCACTGCGATCACCCAGTTCTGCTGCTCGCTGTTTTTCTTGATTCACACGAGGTTTCTCTACATCTTTGAGGTACTTGAACTCTCGCAAAAGTTCATCATACCCTCTGGGTGTCATCGGTTCAACAGACATCTACGACGCAAAACCTATGATGTAATAGGTTGGTTTTCCTTCCACTTTTTGAAGTTTGACTTTGTATTTATCCGCAAAATGGTTAATTTTAGCCAAAGCATCTGCAGAACTGATCTCGCTGGTGGCATCAATTTTAATTTTAAAATAGTCGTTACTATTTGATAGCGCTACGTACGATTCATCCGTTTTCAGTGTCTCGTGTAAATCCAAAACATGTTTAATGATTTTTTCAAAGCCATGGGTATTCTTTTCAATACGGTCTAACTGTTCCAACAATCCTTCCGTCGGTAAAAGTCCAAGTTGATTCAAAATTGCATCGTGCGTCATATACAAAAATTCCTTTTCGCTAAAAATTATGATTATTCTACCATAGTAAGGATAGATAGACTATAATATCTTTATGAAATCACTTCTAATTCGCCTTACTCATGGGCTATATGAGCAAGACATCGCCCCTGACGAACGTAAACAGGTAGAACAGTGGTACAGTATGAAACTGTTAACGTTCGATGATAAAAAATATCAATTCTCTTCCCAGTATCGTGCCGGTATCATCAGCCTTACGCAGACATCCGGTGCCTATCTTCAAACCATTGGTGAAAGTATCCGAGATCATTTTATCGATGCGCTGAATCTTAAGGGGGCCGAAAACGGAGATCTTGTTATCGCCCAGCGATTATTGGGAAAACGGGGCGGACCGCAAGCCAAAGTTGTGGTCATTGTTGGACGGAGTGAAACTTTCAGTATCGCGATTGTCGCTGCCAAAAACGGAACATTGGTACTGCAAGATATCCGAACCGAGCATCCTGCCGGATTTTTACTCTCGGATCTAAGCGAGACGGCTGAAGGTTCTGTCTATCAAATCAATAACCAAAGCGGCACCATTGCGGCGTACCTGGGAAACATCAGTGATCCCAGGGTCGATGAAAAAATTGTCCTAGCTCAATACAACAAGCACGATGCCTTTGAAGAGGATGTTTTAGAAATGGCCGCAGCGTTCCCCAAAGAGGTTGATGCTTCACTCTACCCAGATCGCCGCGATTTGCGTCATCTGCCGTTTTGCACCATTGACCCGGTCACGGCCAAAGACTTTGACGATGCTATTTGCTATATCCCCTCTTCCCATACCCTGTATGTCGCCATTGCCGATGTGAGCGAATACGTCAAACCCTTCGGTGCCATCGATGCCGAAGCCATTTATCGCAGTTTTTCGATCTATCTGCCTCACCGATCCATTCCGATGCTCCCCAGAGAGCTGAGCGAAACGTTGTGCTCGCTTCAGCCGCTCGTCGATCGCCTCGCCTATACCTTTGAAATGAAAATCAATCCCGACACCTATGAAGTGGACTCGTATGAATTGTATGAATCGATCATCCATTCCCACCGCCGATTCAGTTACGAGGAAATCGATGCATTTTTAGAAGGAAACCTGAGCGCAACCAACGATAAAGAAATTGCGGTTTTGGCCACTATTCCCGCGCTAAATGAACTGACAGGGAAACTGCGGTTGGAACGTTTCAAAAAAGGGTACAACTTTCGATCCAGCGAACTGGAGATGCGCATTGATGAAAATCATCACATCATCAAAACTGAATTTGCCATCGAAACCCCTTCCCATGCGTTGATTGAGGATTGTATGCTTTTAGCGAACAAAGCGGCTGCTTCCATGTACGAACGGGGCGTTTTTCGTATTCATGAATCCCCTAGCCCGGCAAAATTGCAATCGCTGTACCAAGAGCTCGCTTCTATCGGCATTTTTGTCGAGTTTCAAGGCTCGATCAAAGATACCATCACCGCCATCCAGGCGGAAGCCGAAAAACGCTCCCTTATCAGCGAAGTCGATACCCTTATCATCCGCAGCCAAATGCAGGCACGCTATGCCCCGTACAATATGGGGCACTTTGGATTGGGGTTTGACCGCTATACCCATTTTACCTCTCCCATCCGCCGATACAGCGACTTGATTGTCCATCGTCTGCTCAAAGCGATTCAAGCAGGAGACACAGAGGAAGGTTCCTACGTATTGCGTAACATCGAATCGTTGTGTACCTCAATCAGTGAAAAAGAGCGCGAAGCAAGCGATATCGAAATCCGCTTCATGGAGCGAAAATTTGTCCGCTGGGCACACACTGTTATCGGGTCAGAATTCAAAGCCCGCGTTACCCGTGCCGAAGAAGGAGTTGTCGCCGAAATACATGACATCATTACAGGGGCAAAAGTCAACATAGCTTCCGAATTCGGCCTCATGCTATTTGATGATATTGTTATCAAAATTGAAAGTGCCAATCTCGCAACGGCAAAGATCACCGGATCTTTTGTCCGCCGTGTGGAACAACAAGACTCCGATCATACGATTGCGCATATTGAAGAAACCGCTGCATTGGGAAGTATCTATGAATAGACAGGAACTTGATCGCCATTTGCAAAACCATTCTGCCCCCAGAGCAATGGCCCTTTTTGGAGAAAGCCATTTCCTGATTGACCGTTATGGCCAAAAACTCTCCGCAATTGAGGGGGCATCGGTTCTCTCACTGTATCATGATGAATACGATTTTACCTTGGCAAAAGCACACCTTTCCCAAGGATCACTCTTTGGAGATCAGAACCTTCTTGTTATCAAACATGAAAAAAAGATTCCCAAAGCGGATCTGGACACCCTCATAGAACTCGTCGGAAAAAATCCTGACAACACCTTCATCTACTCCTATTACGGTGACGATGTCAAAGGGGCCGACACCGCCTTCAAAGGAAGCCATGCCGGATCTGTCCGATTTTTTCACCCCTATGCGAACGAAGCTCGGGCCATCGTATTACAAGAAGCGCAAAACTTTGGGATTCAACTCGATGCCCAAGCCGCTTTTCATCTTCTGGATATGCACAACAATGATTTATCCTTGGCCTGCAATGAACTCTCCAAACTTGCCATTTTGAATAAGCCTATTACTATGAAAGAAATCGATGAACATGTTTTTGGTCTCAGCGAAATCAAGCTCGATAAATTTATTACCCAAGTCATTGAAAAAAAAGAATTTCTCCCTTCCTTGCGCCATTTGCTCGAAGCAGGTGAAAATGAGATCCAGCTTCTTACGGGCATCAGCGGATTTTTGACGCAGCTTTATTTATTCAACACGGCCATCAAACTTCATGGCGTTGCCGATTCTGCGTTGGTTTTAGGGTATAAACTGCCGGGATTTATTGAAAAAGAGCGTGCCGCCCTCTCCATCAAAATCACCCCAGACGCCTATAAAAAAGGACTTAACCTGCTTTTAGATACGGAACTGAAAATGAAATCGACAGGTTCCCCCGATCAAGAGTCATTGCTTTTGTCGGCGTTATTGAAACTGCAAACAATCATTTAATCAAAACTAATATTAAGCAATTTTTCAGTATAATCCGCGCGTTCCTTGCTCTTTGCATTACGATTGACGTGATGTATTAACACCATAAGGGGCGAACACCATAAGGAGACATACGCTATGAGACATTACGAAAACTTAGTAATCGTAAAACCTACTCTTACAGAAGAAGAGATTAAAAACACCATTTCTATCGTAGAAGACATTATCACAACTAACGGTGGTGAAATTGTTGCTCGCGACGCAATGGGGATGAAAAAATTGGCTTACCCGATCGAGAAAAACGCTCGCGGTTATTTTTATGTAATGTATTACAAAGTTGCACCTTCTGCAATTAGTGAAATTGAACGTCGTTTCCGTATCAACGAGGAAATTATGCGTTTCGTAACGATGAAGTACGATAGCAAGCGTGAAATCAAAGCATGGAACGATATGGTTGAAAAAACCAAAAAACCTGCTGCTGTTGCTGAGAAAAAAGAAGAAGCAGCTTCTTAAGCCCTAAGGAAAATCTATGTTTAATAAAGTAATTTTGGTTGGTAATTTGACGAGAGATATCGAGCTTCGATATTCTCAAAATGGTTCAGCAATTGCCAAAAGTGCTATCGCTACCAGCCGTAAGTTCACTCTGAACGGTGAAAAGAAAGAAGAGACATGTTTTGTCGATATCACTTTTTTCGGACGTTCAGGTGAAGTTGCCAACCAATACCTTCGCAAGGGTTCTAAAATTCTTGTAGAAGGAAGATTGCAGTTTGAACAATGGGTAGATCAACAAAGCGGTCAAAAGCGCTCTAAACACTCCGTTATTGTAGAAACGATGCAAATGCTCGATTCACGTGGCGAAGCTTCTCAGGGTGGCTACAGTGATTACAGTGATGCCGGTAACGTTCAAGGCGGAGGATATGATGCTCCACAGCCAAAAGCGTATAACCAAGCTCCTGCATACACGAAACCATCTCCGGCACGAATGCCGGAAAACAATCTCCCCGAGATTGATATTAACGAAGACGAAATTCCGTTTTAACGAAAGCACAAGGATAGAACCATGTCAGAAAAAAGAAAATACAAAAAACGCTATTGCAAATACTGCGAGCAAAAAGTTGATTTCATTGATTACAAAGATGTATCATCATTGAAATATTCGCTCTCTGAGCGCTTCAAAATCATGCC
>DASUMY010000141.1:0-6098 GCA_036277435.1 Sulfuricurvum sp. | reverse complement strand
TCCAGGGTAATCAGTTCCGATTTCACAACACTGCCGGATGTATTTTTATTCAACAGCGTTGTATTAAAAAACATCGAGGTGAATCCGGTTATCATGCGGCACATGATAGGCCATCCCGATGTTTGACAACCCGAAACCGTTGCCTCTTTCTCTTTTTGTTTGTAATGGAGAAGAGAAACCGGTGTATATAACAAACCTTGATGCAAATTGGTGCCCGTCGGCATTAGGTATTTCTGCTGTACCCCGGCAATAATATTGGCTTTATAACGCTCACGCTCTGCATCTGCAGGGGTAACATTATCAATTTTAACGACAGGATTATTGCGATAATCGGTACTATTTTGAGATGAAAACCCGAAAAATGAGAAAAAGGACTTGAAAATATCGCTAAAAAAACTGAAAAATGATTTTTTTCCCTCCAAGGGGACATCGTTTTTGTAATAATTTTCATCTCGCAGAATATCAAGCGGATAGATCATTTTCTCTGCTGATGTGTCTGTATACAATCCCGTTGGATTTGCAGGATCCTTATACACCGGTTGAAAAATCAAACTGACACTGGCCCCCTCAGCCAATCCTGCAACGGAGGTATCATTCACTAAAAATGGCTTCTGCCCCGAACACCCTTCGGAAGAGAGTTCCCCTTTTCCGGCGATTGAGCACGCAGAGGAGGCTTCGACCCTCATGCGTGCCGAGGCAGAGGTCGTGAGTTGGGTGAAGGTTTTCTTTTTATCGTCCGGGTTAAAGAAACGGTTCCAAAAAGTATCGACTTCATAGTTCGTCGTTTTAATGGTGACGTTTTGATCATACAACTCATTCCCATAGGTATCTTTCCCCAGTGAACTGCCATGATCAATGAAGATGGTTTCCGTTGTTGCCGTCTGGGCATACATCATTGACGTCATTAAGAGCACACCTATCCCAATTCGTTTAACCATTGTTGCTCCTATTCTTGTATCGCATTAAGTTTCATCATATCATTGACATACACATTGACCAAAGCCGTTGCCTCTTCTTTGCTTTTTCCTTGCTGCTGCAGCTCTATGTAGTTTTTTGTCGCCGAGAGGATAAGCTCTTCTTGAATATGCTGCACATGTTCAACTTTGTTGATCTGCAAAAGCATGTCGTTTTCTCCCCCCATAAACCACATAAACCAAAAGAAAAGCATGATCCCAAAGAGCAAGGGGACAATGGCAACGGAACCTCTACGCATGGACTGCTCCATACACTGCAAGCGAGGCGATACTCATCGCCGGAGCGAATCCGAACTCCCGTTTCCGCAATACTGCCATGATCAACAAATGGACGATTCCCGCCAACGCAATAAAATATCCCAGCGGGGAAAGCCCCAAAAACAAGGCGCAAAAAGCTCCAAAGCGCAAATCGCCTCCTCCAAAATTCATATTGAACATAATAGGTACCATAAACACCGCCACCACTACCGCCATAGCGATTGCATCCGTAACCTCTAAATTTCCCTCGCCCCATTTGACCATGGCCAACAGAACAATGGAGGGGAGAATAATCCTATCGGGGATAATCGAACGCTTTATATCAATCCAGGAAATAAAAGTTGAACAAATAATAAATATAACTAATGCAATCACTCAATAACTTTATTGTAATTTGTAATAAAAATGTGATGCGGATTCTATAGTGCTGAAGCTGTTATTTTAATAAAATAGAATGTTTTATGTTATTTATTATATGCAATATTAATAAACATATGTGCAAGATAATTTGTTACTATATTATGAAGTTATTTTTTTACCCATCTTAACGGCTTCATATGCAAAATATACATTCAACTGCAATATATTAACCCTTTTTAATGGTACTTATGGAATAATTCCGCCATGAATATACTAATCATTGATCATGGCAGTGTTCAGCTTCAAACGCGAAAAATGTTGTTGGAAGAGGCCGTACATTGCACCGTTGATACCGCTACGGGGTTAACAGGGGTGCATATTTCGTTTCAAAAAGATACGTATGATGTGGTTATCATCGATCATACGATTGAAAACGGCCGGCGATGCATCGACCATATTTTAGAGATCGATCCAAATCAAAATATTTTGGTTGTCAGCGATGCGGTTCAATGCGTTATTACCCGATGTGACGATTGTGTCCAGAACCATAACATCCGCCGTTTAAACAATCCGACACCGATTCGAAACATCGCCCGGATGGTCTCCGGATTTATGGGGTATACCTGCGACCATTATGACCCGGAAACGAATAAAATCACCGTCTGATTTTATTCCTGTTTCAAGCTGAGCGCTACTTTTCCTTTGGGTATGTCTACTTCCAACACCCGAATCTGGCGTAACTGCTGATTGACACTCACTACTTCAAGAGGATGAGAAATCCGTTTGTCGGACATTTGAGAAATGTGGATAAATCCGTCATTTTTCAAACCGATATCGACAAAAGCTCCGAAATCGGCAATATTTCGAACCACCCCTGAAACGATAGAGCCTTCACGGAGTTCTTTGATATCGGTCAAATCCGATCGAAACATAATCGGCGGCAATGTCTCTCTGGGGTCAAATCCCGGCTTTTTAAGCTCCGTGATGATGTCCTGAAGCGTTATTTCTCCGATTCCCAACTCTTTTGCAACCGAAGGGATCTGTTCGTTTGTGATGGCAGTGAAATCATACCGCTCCTTCAGGGTTTCCGCCGCACGATAACTTTCGGGATGAACTCCCGTGTTATCAAGAATGCTTTTCCCCTCGCGTATCCGAAAAAATCCCGCACACTGTTCATATGCTTTTGCCCCCAGCCCTTTGACGTTTAACAATTCGCTTTTGCTTGTATACGCTCCGTGACTCTCTCGGTACTCTATAATCGCATGGGCCAGCTTGCTCCCCACCCCTGCCACGTACGACAGCAGCGATGCGGATGCGCTGTTGGGATCGACACCGATACGGTTCACCAGATCCTCGGTCACTTCATGCAGCTTCTTCTCCAACAGTTTTTGATTCACATCGTGCTGATACTGCCCTATCCCCAGCGATTTCGGGTCGATTTTCACCAGTGCCGCCATCGGATCGCGCAGCCTTTGGGCAATCGATATAGCACCGCGTATCGTCACATCCAAATTTGGATACTCTTCCTGAGCGATTTTAGAGGCCGAATAGACGGAGGCCCCTGCTTCGGAGACAACAGTATAGGCCAGATCAAGCCCTTCCTCTTTGTTGAGACGGGCAAAAAACTCCTGTGTCTCTCTCGACGCCGTTCCGTTTCCGATCGCGACACCTGTGATGTTATAACGCTGTGAGAGTTCTTTAATCACTCGGGCTGATTTTTCATAATCGCTTTGGGGAGGAGTCGGATAAATCACCGCGTGAGTCAAATACGTTCCATGCTCATCGACCACGGCCAATTTACATCCGGTACGGTAGGCAGGATCTGCCCCTAAAATGACCCGTTTGGTAACGGGAGGGGTATTCAGAAGCTGCGAGAGATTTTTTCCAAACGTCGTTATGGCTTGAATATCGGAGCGCTCTTTGATCGCGGCATGAATTTCGCGCTCCAGCGAGGGGAATAATAGCCGTTTGAATCCGTCCAAATACCCTTCCAGCAGCAGTTCCCCCGATCCTTTTGCCGATTTCGGGATTTTATACTGCTTGATAGAGTTCTCGACCCGCTGCATGTCGATCGTAATTTTGACACTCACCTCTTTTTCACTCACACCGCGCATGATCGCCAAATAGCGATGGGAAGGAATAGCCGAAATACGCTCCGTTTTTCCGGCAAGTTTCGCAAACAAGCCGTCCTCTTTGAGCCCTTTAGCCCCTTTAATCTCAAAAGAGGAGTAATCCATCAGCTGACGGCGCCAATGCTCGCGCTCTTTGGGATCATCGCTGTATTGCTCTGCGACAATATCCTGAGAGCCTTTGATCGCCTCTTCGACCGTTGTTATTGAACCTTTGACAAACGCTTTTGCTTTGATGGCAAATTCATCAGCTTCCAAGCGGCCGCTTCGCAGCAGCTGTGCCAATGGTTCCAATCCTGCGGCGATTGCCGTTGCCACACGGCTGTTTTTTTTCTCTTTAAACGGGCGATATATGTCTTCCAATACGTGCAAAGTTTGAGCCCGTTGGATCTGACGTTTGAGTTCCTCGCTCAAATGTCCCCGCTCTTCAATCAAGCGAAGGATCTCCTCTTTACGCTCCAGCAGTTTTTTGGAATAGCCATAAACACTCTCAAAAGCACGAAGCTGCTCATCGCTGGCACCTCCCGTCATCTCTTTACGGTAACGGGCGATAAAGGGGATCGTGGACCCCTCTTCGAGGAGCTTTAAAATATTGACAATGTAGTTTTCGGCAATGCCTGTTTTTTCACACAGCAGGGGTATCAGAAGAGTCATAGGGGTCCAAAATATAATTTATTTTTCAAGAATATAGAGATTGTTACTGGGATGACACGCGGCTGCAAAACGCTCTTTGAGCTCTCGGTCAAATGTCATGACATACACATTGCTGCGTTGAAGGCTTAGCTGTTTAAAATTATCCAGCAATATCCCGTCCGCAACGTTTTTACCGTGATCGCATTTGGTAAAATTGAACGATTTGAGCGTTTTTCCGTAATCATACAAATCCGCCTCCCACTCACTTTTGAACAAATAGAGCGAATCGGGGTTGGCCGCGACGTAAATACGATGATCCGAAATGTCATATTTTTCAATGACATCATTAAACATCGATCCGATATTGGAGAAATTTTCAATATCCCAAAACAAATACCCCTCTTCTGCCGGGGTCATAGCTTTTTTATTGGCCAATGTGAGCCGTTTGGTGATATTGTAGTGGTTATGGGCAATGTCATTTGTAAGCTCTATCGCATTTTTCAGTTTGAGGGCATCCATCGTATCAAAGCGTAATACCTTTCCCAGCTCGATGTATAGTTCCAAATCGGCAATCTCTTTTTGAGCTCCCCCTTTTTGATACTGCTGCAGTTCATTCAGCTTTCTGGGAGAAAAAAGGAGATTGACACTCATCATTTTATTCGCGGCAACCGCATTCTTGACAGCAAAAAAGACCCTCTTTGCCGCTTCACCTGCCGGTAAATCGATGGAACCGTAATATTTTTGATTGATAATAATTTTTTGCACGTATTACCTTTGATCTTATGGACGCATTTTATCGTTTGGATCTTATGCTACACTTCAACTTTAATCATTTTTAGGAATACCAAGTAACGAATATTGCTTATGTTTAGAATGTTTTAATGAAATTAGTTCTATCATACAGCGATACAAGGATATATAAGGAATATTGATGCTTAAACAGAAGCTGGAAAGTGCACCATTGCAAGAGATTCTTGACAACTTTCCGGATGGCATGTTTACCATTGATACGAATATGATCATTCAGTATGCCAATCCTGCATTTTGCAGAATATTAGGCTACCCCGAAAACGAATTGCACGGAACCCCCATTACCGATCACCTTGGTGATCTAAGTATCTTAGACAGCTGTATGACGAGCATCGGTGAGAGCGGCCACTGCAATGACCAAGAAACCATTTTTATACGCAAAGACGGCTCTATCGTCCACATTTCCAAAAACGTTCAAGCCCTATACGATGAGCAGGGAAATATCCATAGCATACTGGGAAGTATCCGTGATATGACCGCCTTGCATCAGCTCAATAAAGAGCTGCTGGAATCAAAATACGATGCCCTCACCAAACTTCCGAATCGAACAAAGTTATTGAGCGATATCGAGCATATAGAATCCCCCATTACCATCATTTTGCTCAACATTGACAGTTTCAAAGAAGTAAATACCTTTTACGGGCATGAAATCGCCGATCAGGTGTTGCTTTCGTTGGGAACCGAGCTGGAAAGTTATGCAAAATCTATCGGCGAATCGATTATCTACAAACTTCCCGTTGATGAATATGCCATTCTTCTCAAGGGGTCTTACAGCGACGAAGAGATTAAAAAATTTATCTCCGGCTTGACCCATTACATCAATAACAAACTCTTCATGATCCAAGGGCAAGAGATCAGTTTGAATGTCACGATCGGCGTTGCCGGATCCAATCATAATCCGAATGCGGAGCGTAAAAGAGATATCATGGCCCAT
>DASUMY010000140.1:0-3046 GCA_036277435.1 Sulfuricurvum sp. | reverse complement strand
TATTCATGGACGGTAAAATTGTCTGCACCGGCAATCCGATGGATATTATGGAGGACATCAAACAACACGGTTTTTCAGGATGCGTACAGTGTATTCAAAACCGCAAGGAAATCCGATGACGACGTATGATGATGCAACGCTACAAAGCATGAAAAATGTTGCCTATGATTACGAAGAGAAGAAGTCTGCCAATTTTTTTGTCCGTGACAGCCAGATTCTCGACACCCACTGTGCCACCGATGCGATCGAAATCCTCCCCATTGCCGTTGCCCTGGAAAAATACGATTGGCTCTCCCAGCTGAGCTTCACCCTGATACGCTCTGATCAAGACGAATATGTCAAACAGGTTGCCAGCAATGATGATAAACTCGGTTATTTCATCCGTGTCAAAGCGGGAGAAAAAATCCCCCTTCCCCTCTACACCTGCTATATGATTGACACGAGTAACTTCACCCAATGTACCCATAACATTGTCATCGCCGAAAAAGGGGCAGAATTTCACCTCATCAGCGGCTGTACGAGCAGCGCCCATGCACTCTCCGGGCGCCATATCGGCGTCACCGAGTTTTTTATCCACGAGGATGCCGTCGTTACTAATACGATGATCCACAGCTGGGGCAAAGAGGTGGAGGTCTATCCCCGAAGCGCCGCTCATGTGGAAAAAAACGCTAAATATATCTCTACGTATGTATCCCTCAGCAGCGTTAAAACACTCCAAATGGATCCATTGGCCATCATCGAAGAAGGAGGCTTGGGCGAATTTTACTCCGTCATCTATGCACCCGAAGGCTCTATCTATGATGTCGGTTCGAGGGTTCTGTTAAAGGGCAAAAATGCCTCTTCCCAGATTGTCAGCCGTGTCGTTTCCAACGGGGGCAAGGTGGTTACACGCGGCAAAATTATTGGCAAAGAATCAGGCGGACGCGGGTCGATGTCGTGTAACGGACTTTTGCTCAGTGAAAAAGGGACCATCCATGCTATTCCGGAGCTTGTCGGGGAAAACCCCCATTTGGAACTCTCTCATGAAGCGAGTGTCGGAATGATCTCCAAAGAGGAGCTGGCCTATTTGATGGCATCCGGTATCGAAGAGGAGAAAGCAAAATCACTCATCATCGAAGGGTTCCTGGATTTGCATATTCCCAGCCTTCCCGACTACCTGCAGCGGCAAATCAATACGATTATTACGGAAACGAAAGTTTCTGATACCATCTGAGGCAAGAGAGCGCATTGAAAAAAATCCGAACCCTTAACAAAAACATCCTTGCCCTGGGTGCCAACAGTTTTTTCACCGACTTCTCGACCGAGATGATTCTCCCTCTGCTCCCTATTTTTTTAGAGCGGTTTTTGCACGCGACCAAGGGTGAGATCGGCCTCATAGAGGGGACTGCGGAACTGGGGGTTGCACTGCTCATCGCCCTCTCAGGATTTTATTCGGATCGAATCGGAAAACGCAAAGGGCTGACTGTGCTAGGGTACGGCCTCTCCAACCTCATCAAACCGCTGGCCTTCTTTGCCCAAACAGCAGGAATGGTAGCGATGATTCGTATCGCAGACCGTTTGGCAAAAGGGATCCGCGTCGCTCCCCGTGATGCCCTCATCAGTGCCTCCACCCCCAAAGAGATCAGCGGTTTCGTATTCGGTTTTCATAAAATGATGGACGGT
Source organism: Sulfuricurvum sp. (assembly GCA_036277435.1). GTDB lineage: Bacteria > Campylobacterota > Campylobacteria > Campylobacterales > Sulfurimonadaceae > Sulfuricurvum. The sequence goes on along the minus strand of DASUMY010000140.1, from coordinate 1,384 downwards.
GCAGGTGCCTTGGTGGGCTCATTGTGTGCGTTTGGCCTCTTATGGGTACTGGGAGAGAGCGAAGCCTCTTTTCGGACTATTTTTGCCCTGAGCCTCATTCCCGGCCTCATATCCATGGCGATACTGATTTTTTTGGTCACCGACGTCCCCTTCACCCCTGCGCCTGAACGCCGCTTTCGCCCCAGTGCGCTGAGTGCCCCATTTTACTGGCTGGTAGGATTCCAAACCCTCTTTAGCCTTTTTGCGATGAACTACTCCTTTATGATCCTCAAAGCAGGAGATAACGGTTTGGCCCTTGCGATGATTCCATTGGCGTATGCCTTTTATAATCTCACCCAAGCTTTTTTTGCCATTCCGATCGGTAAACTTTCCGACCGATGGGGAAAACCAGCCCTCTTGTCCATCGTCTATCTTGCTTTTGGTTTGGGGGCACTTGCCATGACAACGGGGACCCTGTGGGGTGTTTGGCTGGGATTTGGCATTTACGGATTTTTTGCGGGCGGGTTCAATGCATTGGCAAAAGCCATTATCTCCGATACCGCTCCTCATGATTTGAAAGCAACGGCTTACGGTGTCTATTACACGGCTATCGGTATCTCGACCCTGGCATCCCTTGCGGCGGCAGGATGGTTATGGGATCGCTTCGGCAGCACGCTCCCCTTTACGATAGCGTCACTCTCAGCCATAACAATCGCGTGCGCTCTGTTTTTAATGCGGCAAAAATTCATCCACAGAGCTGCTGTATGAATTTTTATTGTCGGCTATAATGATGAATACTTTCTAAAAGGGTATGGGAATGCATATTATTTTATTCGGAACCGGATGTGATTTGTGTCGTGATATTGCCCATAAAATCCAAATGGTCAAAGAGGTATGTCCTGATCTTTTTACCTTTGAGACCAGCATGGATTTGGAACGGATGCTGTCACTTGGAGCAAAAAGCACCCCTTCCTTGATCATCGATGGAGAAGTGGTCGTTATAAATGAAACGATGAATGAAGAAGAAATCAGAAACTTATGCCAATGTCTCTAGAGATGTGCTAAAATTTTAAAATGACATATCGTTTTTTGGCTCTTTTTTTTCTCCTGTGCATCTCTTTATATTCCGATACCCTGCAACAAACCTATCCGTATACGAATTCCGTTATTTATTCGACCGATTTGAGCGAGGGATGTTCTAAACGATTCGAAGTGCTGCGCATCCCGGAGGAAAAAACTTCCTTTCGTATCAATGCCCACGTCATTGCCAAAACCTTTGAGCTCAACGGCTGCAGCGTAGATACAGGTAAAATCCGGTTTGTTAATTTTGTCAAACAAAATGGGGTAGATTTATCCCCTCTGCGTTCTCAGGTATCTGCCCTTTTTTCAACCAGCTACCCCACCA
>DASUMY010000139.1:0-11028 GCA_036277435.1 Sulfuricurvum sp. | reverse complement strand
CGGTGATCCGAGATGCGGTTCTGAGGATAGTTATAGGTACGGATACGACCCGAACGATCGCCTGTGCCCACTTGCTCTTTACGCTCGTGCATCTCTTTTTCTTTAGCCTCTTGCATCTGCATCTCATAGATACGGGCTTTGAGGATTTTCATCGCTTTGTCTTTGTTCTTATGCTGCGATTTTTCATCCTGATTCGTAACGACGATTCCCGTAGGGATATGGGTGATACGAACCGCCGAATCGGTTGTATTGACACTTTGTCCGCCGGACCCGCTGGAGCGCATAACGTCGATTTTAAGATCATTTTCGTTGATAACTATCTCGACATCGTCTACCTCAGGCATCACGGCAACGGTAATAGCGGAGGTATGAACGCGTCCTTGAGATTCCGTTGCCGGAACACGCTGAACGCGATGTACTCCTGCTTCATGCTTGAGACGTGAGTAGACCCCTTCCCCTTTGATGAGGGCAATGATCTCTTTAAATCCGCCGGCATCGGAGGGGCTGGTACTCATCAGCTCGATTTTCCACCCTTTTACATCCGCATAACGAACGTATGCGTTAAACAAATCCCCGACAAAAATCGCCGCTTCATCTCCGCCCGTTCCTGCCCGTAATTCAATATAGATATTGCGTTTATCGTTCGGATCTGTGGGGATGAGAAGTTTTTTGATCTCTTCCTCAATCTCACTGACTTTAGGTTCAAGCGCTCGGAGTTCCTCTTTGGCGAGTTCTCCCAATTCGGGATCAAACGCGAGCGATTTATTCTCTTCGATATCAGACAGCAGCTGTTTGTATTCGGTTGCTTTTGCAAAAATCGCTTGGAGGGAGGCTTGTTCTTTTGATAAATCGGTCATCCGTTTGATGTCATTGCCAATATCGGGAGAGCTAAGCTGTTCGGTGAGTTCGTTGTAACGGTTGATAAAAGGGGTGAGTTTGTCAGCTAACATAGTTGTGATTCCTAAAGAGAGGCATTTATAAAAGTGAAAAAGGAGGAAAGTTTGCCCCGAGGGGAAAACTTATGCTGCGATTGCGTTTACAGCGAGGTGAAGACGGCTTACTTTACGTGCAGCAGTTTCTTTTTTCAAGACACCTTTGCTAACGTATTTGTGAAGGTTTGCATTAGCGATAACCAATGCTGCTTGTGCTTCTTCTTTGTTCCCTGCATCGATTGCAGAGCGGACTGCTTTAACGATATTTTTTACACGTGTGCGGTAGAATCGGTTGCGCTCTGTGCGCTTTTCCGTCTGACGGATACGTTTCAATGCTGACTTATGGTTTGCCATGGCATTTATCCTTGTCGAATTTTTTTTAGGGTAGAATACTACCTTAAAGATAATTAAATTTAAGTTAAATTTTATGCTCTATTGATAAATAGTAAAAAATTGGGGAGAAAATTCTATGAAATTATTTGGAACGGATGGAGTTCGAGGAGAAGCAGGCTCTTTTTTAACGGCCGAATTGGCGATGCGCGTTGCGATGGCGGCAGGGATTTATTTCCGAGACCACGCCCGCACTAAAAAGATTTTGGTGGGAAAAGATACCCGAAAAAGCGGCTATATGATTGAAAATGCCATTGTCAGCGGGTTGACAGCGGTGGGGTATGATGTCGTTCAAATAGGCCCCATGCCGACCCCTGCCATTGCTTTTTTGACCGAAAACATGCGTTGTGATGCAGGAATCATGATTTCTGCGAGCCATAATCCGTATGAAGACAACGGCATCAAATTTTTCGATGCGCATGGAAATAAACTCTCCGAAGATATTGAGGCACAGATCGAAGCGATTGTGCATGACAAAGAAAAATTGGATCAGGGGTATGTAACGGGTAAAAAAATCGGTTCGGCAAAGCGGATTGATGATGTTATCGGCCGCTATATCGTTCAGCTTAAAAACTCATTCAGCCGTGAGTTGACTCTCCAAGGGGTTCGGGTTGTTTTGGATACGGCCAACGGTGCGGGATATAAAGTCGGCCCTACCGTATTAGAGGAATTGGGGGCCGAGGTGATCGTTCTTCATGATAAACCGAACGGATTCAACATTAACGAAGGGTGCGGTGCTTTGCATACCAAAGACCTGCGCGAAGCGGTCAAACAGTATCGGGCCGATGTCGGATTGGCCCTTGATGGCGATGCGGATCGTCTGATTGTTGTCGACGAGAACGGCGAAGAAGTGGATGGCGACCAAATATTGGGAGCATTAGGATTGTTTTTACACCGTGAGGGACAGCTCAAAGGAAACGGTATTGTAGCCACGGTGATGAGTAATCAAGCGCTTGAAGATGCCATGACGCAAAACAATCTGACGCTGCATCGTGCGAATGTCGGCGATAAATATGTTTTAGAATTGATGCGGGAGCATGGAATCAATTTCGGCGGAGAGCAAAGCGGTCATATCGTCATGCACGATTACGCCAAAACGGGAGATGGACTGGTGAGTGCCTTGCAGATTTTAGCACTGCTCCTTACGTCGGGGGAAAAAGCCAGCCGAGTGCTGCGCCCGTTTGAGCTGTATCCGCAAAAACTCGTTAACATCAAAGTCAAAATCAAAAAGCCGCTGAACGAAATTGCAGGATTAGATAAAGAGTTGGCGGCAACGGATCAGCTGCATATGCGCCATTTAATCCGTTATTCGGGAACGGAAAATAAGTTGCGCATTTTATTAGAGGGAAAAGATGCCAAAGTGCTGGAAAGACAAATGGACCATTTAACCTCATTTTTCGAAAAGGCATTGAATGCTTGATGTATTTAAATCGTTAATGATTGTAGTCCCTATCATCTTTGGTGTTTTTTTTATTGATCAAACGATCAAATGGATTTTCATTGAGGGGTATCGCTACTATGGTGAGTGTATCGATCTGATTTTGGTTTTCAATAAAGGGGTGGCATTTTCAATGTTCGCTTTTTTGGATGATGCTCTCAAATGGATACAGCTTGCACTTCTTGCCGGGGTCATCGGCTATACTTTATGGCTGAATGAGCACCGTTATTTGATTCCGGCGGGGATCTTGATTGGTGCAGGATTGTCGAATATCATCGACCGTTTTATCCACGGCGGCGTCGTTGATTATGTCTATTGGCACTGCACCTTTGATTTTGCTGTCTTTAATGCAGCCGATGTGATGATCGATGTTGCAGTGTTGTGGCTTTTTATTCTGGAATTTCGAAGAAAAAAAGGCTTAAGAGGTTTTTAACCTCGCAAGCTTTATACTTCCCCTCTCGAAATTAGCACAATGGTCGCATAGCTCAGTTGGTAGAGCACTACCTCGACAAGGTAGTGGTCACAGGTTCGAATCCTGTTGCGACCACCATCTCTTCTTATATTTCTCCCAAACTTTTCACTCTTCTAGTAAGATTTAAACTCAAACCAATCAACATTGACGTATAATCCGCGATATTTTCTCACACAAGGCATACCCTTATGGATATCATTGCGATCAAACATAACGATCAGATTTTTGATTTACAAACGGCTCAAAGTGCAGGGATAACAGGTGAAGAGATTGTTTATGACAACTCTGCCGATGCTCTTGAAGTCATTCGCCACTCATGCGCGCATTTGATGGCGGAAGCGATCAAGTCTCTTTATACCGATGCAAAGTTTTTTGTCGGACCCGTCGTAAAAGAAGGATTTTATTACGATTTCAAAGTCAATGAAACCATCGGTGAAGAGGATCTTAAAACGATCGAAAAAAAGATGCTGGACATTGCCAAGGGCAAAGAGGTCATTGAGCGGTATGAAATCACCAAAGATGAAGCGCGCGTAAAATTTGCGAATGATCACCTGAAGCAAGCGGTAATGGATCGTATCCCTGGCGATGCTATCTCTATATACAAGCAGGGCAGTTTTGAAGATTTGTGCCGAGGGCCCCATTTGCCGAATGTCGGATTGCTTCGCTACTTTAAATTGACGAAAATTTCGGGCGCCTATTTGGGCGGGGACAGCAAAAATGAGATGCTGACCCGTATTTACGGTATCGCATTTGCCGATAAAGAGTCGCTTAAAGCCCATCTTGAGATGGTTGCCGAAGCTGAAAAGCGCGATCACCGTAAAATCGGTGCCGAGATGAAACTCTTTACCTTCCGAGAAGAAGTGGGTGCCGGCTTCCCTATCTGGCTTCCTGCGGGGGCTCGTATGCGTTCACGCCTTGAACAGCTGCTGTTTAAAGCCCATCGTAAGCGCGGGTATGAACCGGTGCGGGGTCCTGAGATGCTTCGCAGTGATTTGTGGAAAGTGAGCGGTCACTACCAAAACTACGGCGAAAACATGTATTTTACCCATATCGATGAACTCGAATTCGGGGTAAAACCGATGAACTGCGTCGGGCATATCAAGGTGTATGAGCAGGATCTGCGTTCGTACCGTGATTTGCCGCTCAAATATTTTGAATACGGTATTGTTCACCGCCATGAGATGACGGGAGCGTTGCACGGTTTGTTCCGTGTCCGTGAATTTACCCAGGATGATGCCCACATCTTTTGTACGGCCGATCAGATCGAAGAACAAATTATTGAAGTCGTTGATTTTGTCGACAGAATTATGAAAACATTCGAATTCAACTATAAAATGATGATTTCTACCAAGCCTGAAAAAGCGGTCGGGGATGATGCGGTATGGGAAATTTCGACCAATGCTTTGAAAACGGCGATGGACAAAAACAACCTGGCGTATGAGATTGATGAGGGGGGCGGGGCATTTTACGGTCCTAAAATCGATATCAAAATCACCGATGCTATCGGACGTGAATGGCAGTGCGGTACAATCCAGCTCGATTTCAATCTTCCGGAGCGGTTTGAGCTTGAATATAACGGCGAAGAGAACGCTAAAATTCAGCCGGTAATGATTCACCGTGCAATTTTAGGTTCGTTTGAGCGTTTTATTGGTATATTGACAGAGCATTACGCTGGGGAATTCCCAATGTTTATCGCACCAACGCAAGTGGCGATTGTTCCGATTGCGGAATCTCACGTTGCTTATGCGCGTGAATTGGGTGATAAACTGATTGATATGGGTGCGGATTATGAGATCTTCGATAAAAACGACAGTCTCAATAAGCGCATTCGTACAGCGGAAAAAGGCCGAGTTCCAATGATCATCGTATTAGGCGATGAAGAGGTGAACTCTAAAAGTGTTGCGGTGCGTGATCGACGCAAACGCGAACAATACAATCTAAGTGAGAACGAGTTTCTGACCATGATTAAAGAAAAAATCAATGAGGTACATTTTTGATTAAAAAACAAGACCGAGTCCAAATGAATGAAGAGATCAGAGTCCCTGAGGTTCGCTGTGTAATTGACGGCGGTGAAGCATTAGGTATCGTTTCGATTAAAGAAGCGATGGATAAAGCAAACGAAATGGGACTTGATCTCGTACTGATCTCTCCGGATGCAAAGCCTCCGGTTGCCAAGATTATGGACTACGGTAAGTTTCATTATCAAGAAGAGAAAAAGAAAAAAGAAGCGCGTAAAAAACAGACTAAAATAGAAGTCAAAGAGATCAAGCTTTCGGTTAAGATTGCGGAGAACGATGTCAGCTATAAAGTGAAACATGCGCGTGAATTTTTAGAAGAAGGGAAACATGTTCACTTCCGCGTATTCTTGCGTGGGCGTGAAATGGCGCATCCTGAAGCCGCTGTTGCTGTTTTACAGCGTGTTTGGCCTATGGTTGAAGATATCGGCACCATGTACAAAGCTCCGGCGATGGAGGGGCGTTATTGCAATATGATGATTCTTCCGAAAAAAGACGATAAAAAATAAGCCATTTTGAACCCCAAAGGAACTCGTCCCTTTGGCTGCGCTTGCTGCACATGGCACTCAAGTTTGTCTCTTTCGAGACAAATTTTAAACCTGCGATTATTCTTCATTACTCTTACTGAAACAGTAATAAAAGCTTTTTTGTGGTACAATTCGCGTCTCGTTCAGAGAATTTTTGCGAAAGGATCAAGTCGATGCCAAAAATGAAATCGGTTAAAGGGGCGGTAAAACGCTTCAAAGTGAAGAAAAACGGCACTCTCAAACGTGGTAGCGCATTCCGCAGCCATATTTTGACGAAACAAGATGCAGGGACTCGTCGCAAGCAAAACACTCCAAAAGTGGTTGCTGCTGTCGATGTTAAAAACATCAAAAAGATGATCGTAGGCTAATTCAGCCCACCTCATTTATTCTCCAGATTCATCTGGGCAAGTCCGCAAAGCGGCACCCCGTCATTAAAATTGAAATGAACCGGGTAAAGAAAGGAAAAAAATGCCAAGAGTAAAAACAGGTGTCGTAAGACGCAGACGTCATAAGAAAGTCTTGAAACTTGCACGTGGTTTCTACAGTGGAAGACGTAAACATTTCCGTAAAGCGAAAGAGCAGTTAGAGCGTAGTTTAGTATACGCATTTCGCGATCGTAAACAGAAAAAACGCGAATTCCGTAAATTGTGGATTATCCGTATCAATGCGGCATGCCGTTTAAATGGTATGAACTACTCAAATTTCATGAACGGCCTTAAACGTGCCAACATCGAACTTGATCGCAAAATTCTCGCTGACATGGCTATGAACGACGCGAAAGCTTTTACAGCTCTCACGGCTCAGTCAAAAGCAGCACTTTAAGACATAAGGCCCGTTTGGGTCTTTGTCTTTCTCCTTACTTCTCGATCGTATAACCCTTTTTCTCTAAACACTCTTTACATTCATCCGTCAATACAGGATATGAAGCTTTGTCGGCATCTTTAAGATTGTAGTAGCGGCATGCGCTAAAATCTGCCTTCACACGCTCTTCGCTGTACCCTTCAGGACATATCATTCCATTGACCGTTAATTGTTTTTGTGCGCATCCAGACGCTGCTAGTGCGATTGTCGTTGCCGCAAGTGCCATATAGTACATAGGGTTAATCATAGGTGTTCGCCTTTGAGAGAATTTTCGAATAAATAGCGGTGCTCTTCGGGGAGGGTATCGAATACCATATTGGCCAAATCGCGGATTTCCCACAATGCCGCTTTGTCGCTACGCAGTGATATAAAGTTTTGAAGACTGCGGGCATTAATCGTCCAGTTCAGTTCTGTTTTGTAGCTCTCGGGAAGACAATATTTTGCCCGGTCATTGCTGATCCCCTCTACAAGGACAATGCGCAAGTTTTCCAGTGCGCGTATACTCATTTCATCCACGATATCAACACCGGTCATCACGAGGTATTTTTCGGCTCTTGTTTTGTCATCAAGTGAAAACGGTGCTTCATCTTTGAGTTCTTTGAGGGTATAGCGGGTACTTTTTACCGACAACGACGCCATACGGTGTCGTGCGAGCTCTTGTAGCAATGCGCGGCTGATCCCCTCGAGATAGAAGCTGTAGACAAGATGTTCCAAGGTAGAGGCGTGCTTGAATTTATTGCCTACGCGGTCTATTAAGGCGCGGTCGACTTCGCCGCCGTTGTCGCTTTTGTCAAAACTTTGCCAGCACGTGCGAATCGCATCAGAACAGATAACAAGAGGAGTATAGTGATGGAGGGTTACTTTCATGAATAAGTCTTTGTTAAGAGTTTGAAAGAGTATAGCAAAATCTTAATAAATACTGCCCTCACAACACACAAAGAGCGAGGTCGTCTGCAGGAGTGCAAAGACGTACCGATAGCGATTTGATGGGAGGGCGATTTTCTTTTGATACTTTTCTTATGAAAAAGAAAAGTATGAGTAGAGTAGATTGAGATTTTATCTTAAGCCTTCAGCGGTCGCGGAGCGACATCGCTTTCGGTTTCGTTCAGCAAAATGACACGGCGGGTGTCATTTTTAACACTGAACTCACATCACAAAAACGTGAGGAACGATAAGAGGGTATTTTTTCATTTTGCGGTAGATATGTTTACGTACGACTTGTCGTAAATCATTTTCAAGCGCTTTCGGATTTTCGATGAGCCCTGGTTTTAGGTTCAACAAGAAGTGTTCAAGAACATCTTCCATCTCTGCGGCAAACGCTTTGTCGTTACGGTCTGCTACAAGACCAAAACTCGTAACGAGCGGCTTGGAAAGGAGACGTGAATCGGCAACGCCGACCTGTGCAACAAGTACCACCATCCCCTCGGATGCCATTTTTTGACGATCGATGACGATGTCATCTTCGATTTGGTGATTGTTTTGGTTATCGATGTAGGTTTTACCCGTTTTAACGGTTTTGGCTTTACGCATAAATTTAGTACCGACTTCGATACAGTCACCATCGCTCATGAGCAAAATATTACGCTCAGGCACGCCGCAGCTGATTGCTGTATCGCGGTGTTTCATAATGTGATTGTATTCACCGTGTACAGGGAGGAAAAATTTAGGATTCGTCAGGCGAAGCATTAATTTTTGCTCTTCCAAACTTCCGTGACCTGATACGTGTATATCACGATCATTGGCAACACGGGCACCGGCACGCTGAAGGTAATTCAACATACCTGAAATGGACCCTTCATTCCCCGGAATCGCACGAGCGGAGAGGACGATCAAATCGGTCGGTTTGATTTTGATATGGCGATGCTCACCGATAGCCATACGGAAAAGGGCAGAACTTGGCTCTCCCTGACTTCCCGTGGTAACAATCAAGACATCCTTGTCATTCATGCGGTTCGCCTCTTCGGCATCGATGAAGATGTTTTTAGGCAGTTTGATGTAATCGTATTGCATACATACTTCAAGATTGCGTTCCATTGAACGGCCGATAACACACACTTTTCGGTTGTATTTAAGACCGTATTGAATCGCTTGGTAGACACGGTGGATGTTCGAGCTGAACGTTGACATGATGATACGCCCTTCTGCTTTTGAGAAGATACGATCAAATCCGCCGGCTACGGAGAGCTCACTGGGTGTCCACTCTTTATTGTAGGAGTTTGTAGAGTCGCTCAAGAGACATAGAACCCCTTTTTCACCGTAATGGGCAAGACGGTGAATATCGGCGGTGTACCCATCTACTGGAGTAAAGTCAATTTTAAAGTCACCTGTATGGATGATGGTTCCGGCTTTCGTCGTGATGGCCAGCGATGAAGAGTCGATAATGGAGTGGGTCATGTGCATCCACTCGATCTCGAAATCGTTACCGATTTTATACACTTGGCGCTTTACAATCGGATTGAAGTAGCGGCGGAAATCACGCATATGATGCTCGTCAAATTTGTTGCCGATCATGGCAAGGGGAAGCGGTGTTCCATAGATCGGGAACTGCATCTCTTTGAAGAAATACGGTACGGCACCGATGTGGTCTTCGTGGGCATGGGTAATGATGACGGCCACGATTTTTTTACGGATTTCGCGTAAATAGGTAAAATCTGGGACGAGAATATCAACCCCATGCATCTCCTCATTCGGGAAGCTCATTCCGATATCGATGATAATGGCTTCATTTTCCGTTTCGATGACGGTGATATTGCCACCGATTTCACCCAATCCCCCTAGAGGAGTGATACGGACTTTTTCATTACTGTCCAGATCAAGCTTGTAGTGCGGGTTGAGACGATTTTTATGGGCTTCTTGGTTTTGTGCCACAAAATCGCGCAGGTTGGTATCGATCGGAGCACTCGGGGAACCACGGCGTCCGCCGCGTCCACGCGATGGGCGATTGTTTTCGCTCTCAGTCGCTAAGTTAGCCGCATTCTCCCCCTCGGTTCGAGGAGGACGATTGTCTTGGCGTGGAGGTCGGTTATCGTGTCGCGGAGGACGATTGTCTTGGCGTGGAGGTCGGTTATCGTGTCGCGGTGGGCGATTGTCTTGGCGTGGAGGACGGTTGTCCTGTCTCGGAGGGCGGTTGTCCTCGCGAGATCCTTCGCCTCGGTTTTCTGTTGAACCCTCCGCACGGTTGTTATTACGGGGTCTAAAAGGTCGGCGATTGTTGTTACGGCCTTGATTTTCCCCTTGAGTTTGGGGTTGAGTTCCTGTTTGTTCGTCTGTCATGAAATATCCTTGTTTATCTGCACGTATGATGGTTAAATGGTAATCGAGACTCTCGCGTTTAAAGCCGATTAAGGCTTAGCGTAAAAGGGCGTAGAGCCGGTGATAGTCAGAGGTGCTAAGCTGATGAGGTCGGATAGAACGTTCTAAACCAAGCGTTGTATACGCTTGTTCCAGAGCCGTTCCATCATAGCGTGCCGTGAGATTTTTGTGAAGTGTTTTACGAGGCTGCGTGAATGCGATACGCAGCATTTCCTCGAATCCTTCATCATTACGATTTGCCGTTTTTCGAATGAGCAGTACGGCTGAATCGACTTTTGGAGCAGGTTCAAACGCCGTAGGCGGAACATGGAGGACGATTTCTACGTCTCCCACGCTCTGGGCTATTACGCTTAAGCTTCCAAAAGCTCTCTCATTGGGTGCAGCGGAGAATTTTTCCGCCACTTCACGCTGAATCATGACAAGCAAATTTTGGCACGCCGGATCAGCGAGCGCTTTGAGGATGATATTGGTTGCGATATAGTAAGGCAGATTTGCCACTAAATCGTACGGTTCATCCAAAAGCTGGCTCTTCCAATGCTCTAAAACATCTCCACATTGGAGCGTGAGTCGATTGGTAGCGATGGCATCGGCAAAATGGTGCTGCAAGTGCTTGCACAAGTCGGTATCGACCTCAAAAGCGGTGACACTTTTGACATCAACTAAATATTTAGTCAAATCACCTAATCCAGGCCCTATTTCCGCTATACGGTTTGATGTATGGGGCATCGATTGGATGATTTGTGATAAAACGGTTTCATCACGTAAAAAATTCTGGCCAAATTTCTTTTTGGCGATCGCGGAACGGTTTTGCATTGTTTGGAGTATACCTAACAAAGTGTTAATCCCCTATTAAATCACAGAAGTAATGATTTATAAATGATTTTACACTAAACGGACTATTTATTTTTCTTATTCGTTACTTTTGGTAATAACAGGTTAAGTGAATCGTCACTATAATAGCGATAATACTAAAAAGAGGTTTTGCTGTGGAATTTTTTGCAAAGCGGATTATCCCCTGTTTGGACGTCAAAGACGGCCGTGTCGTGAAAGGGGTCAATTTTGTCGGGCTCAAAGATGCGGG
>DASUMY010000138.1:0-3773 GCA_036277435.1 Sulfuricurvum sp. | reverse complement strand
CACCTCACGCTGAGGAGCGGTAAATTTTCCGTTGATCGGAAACGTACGGGTGATATCGCTGGCATAGAGTTCCCACTCGCACGCCGCATCGATTAGTACCAATTCTCCGTCTCGTAAAACGTCTCTGTTATCGACATAATGGAGGGTATTGGCATTATTCCCCCCGGCTACAATCGCTCCATACGCTTCAAAACGTGCACCATGGAAGAGAAACACATAGCTCATGGAGGCTTGCAATTGATATTCAACCATACCGGGCTTGCACGTTTTCATCGCTTCATGATGTGCTTTTGCTGTCAATTCGATTGCTTTTCGTATAACCGCTATTTCTTCATTGGTTTTGATCAATCTCTCTTTTCGGATGAACGTCGTAACATCAAAATAGGCTCTGATATGACGTTTAACACCGCGCATGTTGCATAACTCTTTTCCGGCTTGTTGTGCTTGGATTGCATAGGGGGATTCATCGTGTAAATCAATATATAAAGCGGTGTGGTCGCGCAGCAGCTCTGGGATTCGGTTCGGATATTCGGCAATATCCGCTACCTCATCGACATCAAAATGCTCACGCCCTTTTTCAAGCCCCATGCGTGCACCGTTCCACAACGCATGCTCTTCATCGTGGGCTTCCAGAAATAACAGGCTTTTAACCGTATCTTCTGTTTTTACTAACACCAATAGCGTATTGGATTCCTCAAATCCGCACAGATAATAGAAATCACTGTTTTGGCGGTAAGGAAATTCGGTATCGTTAGAACGGGTTTTCACGGGAGCAGACGAGAGGATAATCACCCCCTCTTCTATCGATGCTAGCAGTTTGTTTCGTCGTAGTGTGTAGGTCGTCTCATTCATGACGACATTGTGCCATAAAATTAAAAGTTACGCTCTAAGAGTTTATGTACTTTTAAAATAGTGATAATACGATCGGCCTGTTTTCCAACCCCGTCGATCATACTCTCATCTTCGGAAATCGTATCCGGAGCAGGCCCGATATCTTTTTTCGGCATACGAATCGCTTCGGTCAGACGGTCAATGACAAATCCGGCAACGTCATCACCGTTTTTCATCACGATAAAACGCGTTTCATCGGTATGTTTTTGCATCTCAAGGCCGAATCGGGAACGCAGATCAATGAGAGGAATAACCGATCCTCGTAAATTAAACACCCCCAGAATATAGGCGGGTGTCTGTGGAACACGCGTCCATCCAATCGGTTTGATAATCTCTTGAATACTCAAAATGGGTATCGAGAACTCTTCATCTCCGACGATAAACCCGACCAATTGAATCACTTCGTCAATGATTTGATTTTCTCCGGAGAGGCTATTGTTTTGTTTATTAATGATTTGTTGTAACTTATCGCTCATGATTATAGCCCCTCATTGAATTTGATATTGCGCTTGACAACATTCATTAAATACTCGGGAGAATACGGTTTGGTAATGTACTCAACCATTCCCGATTCAACACCGCGCATGCGGTCCGCTTTGCCCGCACGTGAGGTCACCGCGATCAGCGGAAGATTTTTATATTTGTTGTATTTTTTGATTTCTGATGCCAATGTATAGCCATCCATACGCGGCATTTCAATATCGATCAGCATCGCATCAAAGAAATGGTCACCCTGTTTTAGAACGTTCAGGGCATCAACCCCATCATTCGCTTCCACCAACGTAATACCTAAGGGCTCAAGCGATTTTCGCATAATAGTACGGTCTGTCTTCGAATCATCAACAATCATAACGCAATAATCAGCAGCGCTGGTTTTAGCCCCCAGTTTTTTGCCGCTTTCATTTTCCTGTCCTACGGTCGATTTGACCGATTTAGCCATCTGCATTAACGCGGCAACATCCACAATCAGCGTTACACCGCCATCGCCTCTTATCGTTGCTCCGGCAATCCCTTCGATCCCCTTGAGGTATTCGCCCAACGATTTGATAACAATCTCTTCTTGACCAATCAGTGTATCCACGATCAGACCGATTTTGCTCTCCGCAAGACCTAATACTACGACATACGCATGCTCGCTGTTATCAAACACACGCTCTACTTCGAAAATATCCCCGATATGGACGAGAGACAGCACTTCATCACGTAGACGCATAACGGATCGGCTCTCAACGGTATAAATCTCATCTTTGCTGATACGGACCGTCTCAAGAACCGATGCAAGCGGAATCGCATAATATTCTTCTTGGACACCGACTAACAGCGCCTGAATAATCGCCAGCGTTAACGGAATTTTGAGTTTCATCGATGTACCCTGACCGATTTCAGAGTCGATATCAATCATTCCGTTCAGTTTTTCGATATTGGTTTTAACAACGTCCATACCCACACCGCGTCCTGAAACACTGGTCACTTGAGCGGCAGTTGAAAAACCGGGACGGAAAATGAGACCAAACGCCTCTTTATCACTCATAACATCGGCTTCTTTTTCGGTAATCAGCCCTTTTTCCATTGCTTTGGATTTAAGCATATCGGGATCAAGCCCCTTACCATCGTCAATAATCTGAATAACGATGTGATTCCCTTCATGATAGGCTTTTAGCTGAATCGTTCCGACATCCGTTTTTCCGGCAGCCAAGCGGGCATCGCCGACTTCGATTCCATGATCACACGAATTTCGGATGATATGAACCAAAGGATCCCCTATCTCTTCAACGATCGATTTATCGAGTTCCGTATCTTCACCTGATATTTCAAGCTCTATTTTTTTGTTCAACTCTCGGGAGAGATCCCGAATCATACGAGGGAATTTATTGAACACTTTTCCGATCGGAAGCATCCGTGTTTTCATAACCGCAATCTGCAAATCGGTCGTTACGAGCGAAACGATCGAGACAACCTGATTCAGCTCTTCAAGGAAGGCTTCCCCTTCATACCGCTCTTCTACATCATCATTGATTTTGATGAGACGATTTTTTCCTAAAACCAATTCTCCGATCAGATTCATCAAATGATCCAGACGTTTAACATCAACACGAATGGTTTGCTCAACGGTAGAACCCCCTTTTTCACCCTCTTCCTTCCCTTCACTTCGTCGGGGTGCGGGCGCTGCAGCAGCCGCCGGTTTGGCAACAGGAGCCACTTCAGCTTTCGGTGCAGGTGCAGGGGTTGCTGCGGGCGCAGGAGCGGAGGGCTTCGGTTCAGCTTCCGGCTGGGTATTCGTTGATCCTTGATTGGCTCGTTTAGCTGCCGCTTCGGCCTGTTTTTCGGCCAACAGACGCTCAATCTCCGCTTCTACTTCGGCATCGCTCATCCCTGAATAATCAGGCTCTTCTTCTACGGTAGGTTGTGGAGCAGTTCCGGCACGTTTTGAGGCAGCTTCGGCCTGTTTTTCAGCTAACAGACGCTCAATCTCCGCTTCTACTTCCGCATCACTCATCGCTGAATAATCGGGCTCCTCTTCGTCCGCAACGGGGGCTGCTGTAACCGGTTCAGGGACAGGGGCCGGGGCTTCTGGCGCTTCTCCGCTCACCGCGGCATCCAGACGGGCAACCGATGCACTGACATCAATCCCTGCGTCTGCACCTGTATCGCGGATACGGACCAAGAGTGCTTTCATCAAATCGATCGATTCAAGAATAACGTCCATGACTCCCGGATCAATCACAATGTCGCCATGACGGGCCAAGTTAAGGATATTTTCCATATGGTGCGTCAGATGCGTCAAGACATCAAAGTTTAAAAACGAACTGGCACCCTTGATCGTATGGGCAACGCGGAAAATACGATTAAGAAGATCCAAATCATCCGGACGTGTTTCTAGC
>DASUMY010000137.1:0-16941 GCA_036277435.1 Sulfuricurvum sp. | reverse complement strand
ATCTCGATATTGGCCTCTTTGAGCCACCCCATCGCATGCGCGTAGTATAAAGGGCTCCCCCCAATCCAGACATCGGTCGAAATCACCAACGGCATTTCTTCTTTTTTCGCACACGACGACAGCAGGAATACCGCCATGACCGCCAACACTATATTTTTCATCGCCACGCTCCCCAAAGGATCTATGGGTATCTACCCTCTCGACTGAATAGTAATCGTATAGTGACCTGCCGTTTGCGTCAATACGAACTGATGTTTTTTACAGTAACTCTTTTGCATCCGCGCATGAAGCGCTTCGGCTTCCTCTTTGGCTTCCGCTGCCGACGCAAACGTCTGCTGCTCCACTCCCCCATCGCGCATAAAACAGCGGCAAGGATTTTTCACCTCCAGGCGGTAGGGCATGGCACACTCCTAAAAATCGAAAATATCATCCAAATCCGCCCCATTCTCATGAGCGGCATCGTCCATACTCAACATACTCCCGATCATTTGCGCATTGCTCGTGATCGTATCGTTCATAAAATTGACCGAGGGGGCACCCTCTTCAAACGTCATGCGTATCCAGCTCATCAAATCCCGGCTGAAGGCCGCGCACAATGCGCCCAGAGAGGTCGATTTTTCAATAAACTGACTGCTGTGGCTTTGTATCGTCTCCGATAAATCGGCCAAGGCGTGTCCGATGGCAAAACTGTCCGAATAAATCGTGGCGATTTTGCCGATTCGCGTAAGATTCGTGGCGATTTCCGTCACTTCATCATGGTGAATATCCCCGCTTCCGACCAAGAGCAGAAGGGAATCAAGCTTGGAAATGTACCCTTTTATATCGACCAAATCCTCTTCGTCCATATAATCGAACACCTGCAGCTGTGCCGAGCTGACAATATTGAGCTGTGCCGTCTCGAATTTTTGATCCGCCGAGAGTTCCGGCGCTGAAGAAACAGGGGCTGTGTCGGTTTTTTCAGCCGGTGCATGGATCTCTTTTTCAATACAGCCGATACGCGGAAAACGGATGCTAAATTTCGACTCGCTTATTTTGTAGTCTTGGAGAGAAGGATTCTTAGCCAAAACCAGCTTGATCATCTTCCCATCAAGCTCATCCAGTCCGTCCATCGTGAAATAAGAGTTGTCATCGGACTCTTCAACAAAAATCCGGATCTGCAGCCCCAGTCGTACGGCAATGGAACCCAACGCGTACAACGTTCGAACGGTATCGCTAAGCAGCTCGCATCCCATCCCCGAATTGAGCAGATAATACTCCCAAAACTCAGCCAGATCATCATCATTTCGGATGAAAAACAAAAGCTGACGGCTATAAATTTCCTGGGAAAAAAGGTTCCCTGCTTCGTTATAAAAATGTTTGTGTTCGCGCGAAGCGATTAACGCAAGATAATTGCTCAAACGGGCATGAAAAATATTGGCATTAATCGGTTTGCTGATATAGTCCTCTGCACCGCTGCTCAGGATTTGGCGCTGACGCTCACCGTCATCGACAGCCGATACGGCAATGATCATCGCCTTGGCATCGCATTGACGAATCCGTTTGGTCGCCTCTATCCCATCCATTTCAGGCATCATAATATCCATAAAAATGAGGGCGAAATGGTCCACTTCGCACACCAGTGCCGCTTCCAGACCGTTGACAGCTTCATGGATATCTAATGAGGTATTGTTCTCTTCCGCGTAATCTTCCAAAATCGCCCGCAAAAGCATACGGTTATTTTCATTATCATCAACAATCAATATTTTTTTCATTCTATGCCTATGGTTACATCTTGTCATAGCGAGCATCTGCTGCACTTTTCATGACTTTCTTTATGGTTAATTATAGCCTATTTAATAATTCCTGAACAAAATGGCGATAATCTTTAGCCCCTCGGGAGCGTTCTTCCTCCAAAATCGTCGGGTTCCCCCCCTCAAACTGGTTGGCTAGTTTAATATCAATTCCGATGGGGGAGAAAAGCTTCTCCTCTCCGAATTGTGTTTTGATCTTCCCAATAGCGTCACGGTGTTCCGGGATATGGGGATTCACCATAACAGGCAATATCCCTACTTCGGGTGTTTTTTGCGCATTGAGGGACGCATTTTGATAAATAGCTCGTACCATTTGCCCCACCGCGACAACCCCTAAATGGTGGGGAACAAACGGAATAACGACAGCATCCGCCACTTCTAGCGAGTTTTTGAGGAGCGCATCAAACGTCGGGGGGGTATCAATAATCACATAATCAAAAAAGTCATGAATCATCTCTCTGCGAAACCGGTTTTTCAAAACACCCCGCAAATCACCATACTCATACACATCAAAAAACTCCATGGCCGGAGAGAGGGTTAGCTGTTCATGGACCGTAGGGACAAAGGTCTCGCTGAGGGTTTTCCCCAGAAAAATCGAATGGACCCCATTTACCTCCGACGCATTGGAACCGACCCCTATGGAGGCATGCCCTTGTGTATCAAAATCAATCAACAGTACCGATCCGATTTTTGCCAGTTCGCAGGCGAGATTGACCGCCGTGGTTGTCTTCGCCGATCCCCCTTTGCGGTTGGACACAACAATCGTTTTCACCTATGCCGCCTCATCATGGGGAAGGGTAATCGAATCGATGACAATCACCAGGGCGTTTTTATATTCGACGACACCCCGCGTTTGGAGATACGATCCGACTTTTACCTGATGGGCATAGGGTTTGATCATCGTATCATCAAAAGCGGCAATGTCTTTGATCGCATCGACTTTGATTGCAAAAAACCGATTTTCATTGCGATAAATCAGCAATTTTTGAGAGCTCTCCGGCGGCTCTTCCGTATGGACGTCTGTCATCTTTCGGAAATTAACAACTTTTGCCGTCTGATCGTGATACGTCATCATCCCGTCGATATAAGGGTGTGCATTGGGAATAGGGGTCAATGCAGGTACCTGATCAATACGTTCAATATGGCTGACTTCCAGTGCATAATGGCCCTGATTGACCGTAAAAATTATATAATCGCTCAACTATTTTCCTTCTCGGGGCGCTTTACGCTTTGACCCGCCGCATCTGTGATACACCGATTACGCACAGTGCTCTTCGGTGATTTCAAAACCTTCGCATACTTTTTGGTACAGTTTCGCTTCATCCCCAAATTGATAACTCGCTCCATAGAGCTTTTTATAGGCCAAGATCAGCTGCAGCACCCCTAAATGAATATCATCGCATCCGCTGAAATCAAAAAAGACCTCTGCAGGGGAAGAGAGCTGCAAAAAGTCCCTCAATGGGACAATGTCATCTTCATACACAACGCCGCTGAACGTGACCGTGTTATTCTCCATCTTTGCTGCCATTATTGCTTCTCCTTCGTCGGTAACGTTACCGATTTAATTACATTTACGAGCTTCTCACCCAACTCCGCCACTCCCTCTATCTCAACAAAACCGCCCTCGGATGGTGTTTGATCCACCTGTTTAAGCGACGAAGGGTCCAAACTCACGATATCTTCGATTTGATCCACTTTAATACCAAAAAAATTCTCGTTATTCTGATACATCAGTAATTTTTGCGATTTGCCGGAAATCCCTTCGCTGACATCTTCTTCATGCGGTTGCTGTCCCGTCATAGCCCGAAAATTTACGACTTTTACCACCCGTTTTTCATAGGACATCATCCCCTCCACAAACGGATGAGCATTCGGAATCAGCGTTACTGCAGGGACCTGAATGATTCGTTGAATAGAGGCGACACGTAAAGCATAATAGTTGCCGCTTACGGTAAATACAATGTAATCATCCATTACGGACCCTTTTCCTAACTCGCGATACGGCGGTCATTTTTAAGCACATTCGAGATACCTAAAATTCCCAACGGATCGATAGCCATAATAATTTGTCCGTTCCCAAGAAGCGCCGTACCGCTGAAAATCGGATGGTGTTCCATAATCCCCTCGAGCGGTTTTTGGACCACATCAAGCTGTCCTAACAACTCATTGACAACGACGGCGAGCAGGTTCCCTTTGATGTTCAGAACCACGACCGGAAGCGCTTTGTTTTCCAGGGCTTTTTCATCCAGCATGGTTTTGGCAAACAGCAATGGGATTACCTCTCCGCGCAGATAAATAAACGGTTCATTTTGGAGATACTCAATTTGGGTATGCTCAATTTTAACCGTTTCAGAGACGCTGTCCATAGGAAAGCCATAATGAACGTTGCTCATGGTCACATGCAGCAGCGAGGTAACGGCAAGCGATACCGGAATCGACAGATAGATCGTCGTCCCTTGGTTCGGAACGGTTTTAATGCGGATCGTCCCGCCGAACCCTTCAATCGATTTGCGCACCACATCCATACCGACGCCGCGTCCGCTGTATTCGCTGATCGACTCTGCGGTGGAGAGTCCCGGAAGCATGACGAGCGCCGCTTTCTCATCATCACTCATCGCTTCAACCTGATCAAGCGTGAGGAGATTTTTTTCCAATACTTTTTGAACCACACGGTCAATGTTGATCCCCGCACCGTCATCGCGTATTTCGACAATAATTTTATCCGATTGCGCATAGGCATTAAGGGTGATATGCCCTTCGGGATTTTTCCCTTTTTGGATTCTCACATCCGGAAGTTCGATACCGTGATCGAGAGAATTACGCATAATATGGATCATCGGATCGGCAAGCATTTCAATCATATTTTTATCGAGCTTCGTCTCCCCGCCATCCATACTCAAGGTGACTTTTTTGCCTAAATTTTTGGATATATCCCGTACCAGCTTTGGATAACGGTCAAAGACATAGGAGATCGGTAGCATTCGCATCGACATGATCAAATCTTGCAGCTGTTCTGCAAGACGGTTGATAAACGTGTATTTTTCCATAATGGCGCGCTTCGTCCCCTCAGCCGTCATATTGTGAACCCCGTCCGCGAGATACGGAAGCGAGTTTTTGGCCACCAACAGTTCTCCTACAATGTTCATCAGATTATCAATCGACTCCTGCTCAATTTTGACCGTTTTACCGATGACCCCTTTTTTCCCTCCGACACTCTGTGCCTCCTGCTCCGCTTTATCCGCCATAGGGGCTAAAACGGCCGGTTGCACGGCGATCGAAGGGGCGCTTTCTGCCGGAACTGCTTTGAGCGTTTCCTGCAAAGCTGAAACAGGAACCTCTGCCTCAACGCGCGGCGGCTGTTTTTCTTCCCCCCCTAGTTCGCAGCGCAGCCACGACACCATCTCGTCTTTGGAGGAAAAGGTATCGGGCATATCATCAAAATAGACGTTAAGATGATTCTGTAAAATAGCCATAACCCGTTCAATAGCTGCCGCATCTTCAACCGATTCAAGGGTTTGAAGCTGTTGCGACAGAATCGCTTTAAGCTGAGCGCGTCTTACCTCATCCAACACTATTTTTTCCATCGGTGCCGCTTCTTCTTTATTCTCATAGCCCGCGATATCTTCCGCGAACGCCGCATCGTAGCGATACACATTTCCCTGCGGCAATTGGGCAAAAAACGATTTCAGAGCAGCCAAATCGTTCGAATCAATCGCATTCAAAATATCCTTCACGCGCGTCAGCTGTGAGTATTGAAGGGTATCTTTCCCGATCAAAGGGAGCGTATTGCCGATTTTTCCCGCAATGGCGGTGCGATTGTTCGCAGCGATCTCTTTATTGCACTCGGCGCTTAGTTCTTTGAGGACATCCAATACATGACCGCTCTCTCCTTGATCAACCTGCAACAAGGTGCTCACATCAAGGGGATAAAATGCCAGTTCATCGACAAAATTAAAGAGGGCATCGCTGATCTCCTCATACGTCGCGTATATGAATGCCGTCATGCTTAACTTCAGCAGCAGCCCTTCGGGATCTTCCAGTCCTGAGATCAGAGACTTGGCGTTGTGCTCGCTCATGCACGAATGAACGCCCAAAACCTTCTCGGCAAGCAAAGAGAGGGTGTATACCGGATCGTTTCCATACACCATACACGACTCATCTATGTCGAATACAACCGCATACAGCTGCGGCTTGGAACAAAGCTCTTCATCGATCTCTCCCAGCATAAAGGGCAACGGCTGAGGCAATGAGGACAAAAACGGCATAGGGATATTGACGATGGTGCGAACATCCGATACCAGACGGTACGGACATGACCAGGCGTGAACCTCGATCGTTTTCCCCATCAAACCGCTCAGCTCTTCCGCAATGGCATCAATCCGTTCTTCATCCGCTTCAACGATATCACCGCACTCTTCCGCCGCTTCGATCAAATTGACGACCTCATCAAATGCGTTAAACAGCGATTCGATCATTTTCTCTTGAAACTCAAGCTTGCCTGATCGTAGCATATCCAGCAAATCTTCGGCATGATGGGTAATCCGTTTTACGGCTTCAAATCCGACAATCCCCGAGCCCCCTTTGAGCGTATGGGCGGCACGAAAAACCGAATTGAGCAATTCAGGATCGTCCCCTCCGATGTTTTCGATATTTTGATCGATAAAGGCGAGATTTTCTCTGGCTTCAAGTAAAAATTGTTCGAGTAGCGGATTCATACGTTTTCCTTGCATTAAACTTTGAGCAATAGCTGAAGATACCCTTTGAGAGCATCCGGTTTGATAGGCTTGGTTTCAAAAAGGCTAGCCCCTACTTTGAACGCTTCGAGCTTGTCGGTCGTCTCTTCTTGCGTCGTGATCATGATCACCGGCGTCAAACGGCCGCTTGGCTGTTTACGCAATTCAGAGACAAACGAATAGCCATCCATAATCGGCATATTCACATCGACGAGATAAAGATCAACCGAAGTTCCCAGCGATTTTTCCAGCGCTTCCATTCCGTTTTCCGCTTCGAGGACATTTACCCCTAAATCTTTCAGAATTGAGCCATGATAACTCCGTACTGTTTTTGAATCATCTACTACCATTACTGTTGCCATTGCTTGCTCCTAAAAAAACTCTATACCGTCATCATCACTCTGATGCACTCTTCCGCTGAAGGCGGAATGTTTCTCTTTTGCCCGCTCGAGCGCAGAGGTCAATTTTAGATGCATTTTTTCAATACTCTGTGCCGCTGTCGTATCATCTTCACTAAACGCACGCTGAAAATATTGCAAATGCCCTTGAGCACTTTCAATCGCTTCGATGGTTGCATTCAACTGCTGCGCGATGATGTCTTGATACTGCATCGCTTCGAGCGTCTCATCATCAAGCTTGAGGCCGTTTTTTTCGATAAACCGCACCAGCCGAAGCTGTGCCTCTTGTGTCAAATGAATCGTTTCGCGCTCTACGGTCTTTACATGCTCCAGCAACCCGTCCAGTGTATTTAAAAATTGCATCATTTCCCTTTACGCGAGACGCAGCACTCGCGCAATCGCTTGCTTTAGCTGCGCAGGATTAAAAGGTTTAACAATCCACCCCGTCAATCCAAGGGCTTTTCCCTGCTGCTTGAGCTCGTCGCGTGTCTCTGTCGTAAGCATCAAAACCGGTGTTCTGGCGGTGCTTGGGATGCGGCGCAACTCTTGTAAAAACTCAAAACCGTTCATAACCGGCATGTTCATATCGGTAATAATGAGGTCCGGAACCATTCCCCCTTGAATTTCCCGCAATGCATCGGGTGCGGCTAGATACTGTTTGACAGTAATCGGCATCGTGTCGGTCACCATCCGTGTAGAGGCGAGAGCTGTCTCAGAATCGTCGACAAATATAACTAATGGCATGTTGTTTTCCTTTATAATGTTTATTTTTGATAAATTAACGTGGATTCGATTTTTTTCGCCTTAAACACCGACGTAATACGGCTCATGTACTCCGCATGTCCGAGCAATACATATCCGCCCGGATTCAGCATATCGTAAAAAGTCATAGCAACCTCTTTACGGCTTGCATCATCAAAGTAAATGAGCATATTCCGCGAAAAAATAACATCGAATTTGCCCAAACGGCGCATATCGGTACGGTCAAAAACATTCGCCAGCTTAAAATCAACCGTTCCGATCAAATCATCAATCAAATCATATCCCAGCGTACGCTTGCGAAAATATTTTGCCAATACTCCTGGCGGTATCGCATGAACGGAGCGCTCCGAATATTTGCCTGCTTTCGCTTTTTGAATGACGGTGCTGTCGATATCAATCCCGACGACCTCAATATCGCGCTCTTCCACAATACGCCCCTCTTCAAGGATGTGCAGAATCATCGAATACGGTTCTTCTCCCGTCGAGCTGGGTGCAGAAAGGATACGGATAGGCTGATTACGCGGTTTTTGCGCATGTAGCTCCGGCAATATTCTCTCTACTAACACTTCAAACTGCTCTTTTTCACGGTAAAAATAGGTTTCATTAACGGTCATCCCGTTGATCAGTGCCTGAAACTCGCTTCCCTCTTTATCCTCAAACCGGAGGGTATAAAAATATTTTCGAAATGAATCAACCCCAATCACTTTGGCTCGGGCGTCAATGTATTTGGCTAATTTATCAAAATGTTTGTCCAACTCCAAATAAATCCCCGTCTTGCGGTAGATATAGTCGGCCATTTTGTAAAAATTTTCATCCGAGAGAAGTGACTCCATCCCCTACCCCCGAATACAGCGGATGGCGTTGTCCACCGCAAAATCAACATACGCCTCATGAAATCGTTCTTTGACCTCTTCTAGCAATGGTATATCATCCACTTCACCGATCTCCGCCATGTAATCCACAGCGGTCATTGCCACATTGATATCCTGCTCATTTTCAAGAAGTTCCACAAGCATGTCGCGTGATTCGGCAAAATTGACATCGCCCAGCACGTTGATTGCGAAAATACGTAAATCCCGATCATCCCCGATCAAAAATTTAACGATATAGTACTTGATTGCATCTCCGTAGCTTTGCAATATGGTAATACCGAAATTACGGATATACGCATTGCGCACCTTGAGCAGATCCATCACTTTTTCAATCGGTGCGTGTTTAGGATCCAGCTTGGAGAGCAACGCGGCGATATCACTCGCCATGTCTTTGTGAATATGAGGATCATCGACCATCAGTTCGACCAATTTTTCGGGACCATGGTCGAATTTCACCATTTGTTCTACGGCATACCGCTGTAAATCAAAGTTTTCGTTATTCGCATGATAATAATCAATCGCCTCAGCGAGTGTCCCAAAAAGGGGTAACTCTTCTATAACCTGTTCGGTATGTTTTTTTACAAGTGCCATGGATACCTCCTTAACGTAGTGCCTGAAGCGCTCTTACAATTTTCGGAAAAGGGAGCTGCTGGGCCACCCCTCCTCTGTCGTAGGCTTCTTTAGGCATCCCATATACCGTTGCGGTTTCTTCACTCTCACCGATCGTAAATCCGCCCGCTTTTTTAATCGCGACCATCCCCTGGGCTCCGTCATCACCGATCCCCGTTAAAAGAACGCCCACGATTTGATCGCCGCTAAACACGTTGAGCGCACTCAAAAACATCTCATCGACGCTTGGCTGAAAAAATCGCTCTTTTTTATTTTTCTCTTCCCGTATGACGACTTTCCCCGTCACTTTTTTTGCAAAATGCATATGGACTCCGCCGCGCGCGAGATAAATATTCCCCGGGGCAAGCTCCATATGATCTTTGCATTCCATCACCGGCAACGTACTGTTTTTGTCCAGGCGTGTCGCAAATGCAGCGGTAAACTGCTCAGGCATATGCTGAACAATACAGACGGCATAGGGAAAATCACCCGGCAACGCCGTACAAATTTGTTCAATCAGGCCAGGGCCTCCGGTGGAAGCTCCGATCAGCAGTATTTTGGTCACATCACCGCCGGCACTGCGCCTGGCCGCACGTGCGCTTTCACGTACCGTAGGGGCCCGTTCTCGTATGAGCGGACGTCGGGTAATCGATTTCAACCGTCTTGGAGGGATGCGGCTGAGTGATTTTACTTTTTGAATAATATCATCCCGATTCACCTCCCGTCCCACATTCATCGTTCCCGGTTTGGCGATATAATCAACCGCCCCTAAATCCAATGCCTCCATCGTAATTCCCGCACTCTCCGTCGTGAGTGAACTAATCATCAGAATCGGTGTCGGGCGCTCGCTCATAATTTTTTTAACTGCCGTCAATCCGTCCATCACCGGCATATTGATATCCATCGTAATGACATCATACTGTACCGCTGTCGCTTTTTGAACTGCCTCCGCTCCGTTGCGAGCCGTGTCAATCTCAAATCCTAGGTCTGCGACTATCTCGCTAATTTGCTTGCGAACCAATGCTGAATCATCCGCTATCAGCATTTTTTTCATGCGGCCCCTTTGAGCAATTGGGAGATATCCCGGTTAAACAAAAGGACCAGCCGTTTCCCCTCATCCAAATGAAGCACATTAGAGAAGAGCCCTTCGGCACTCTCTTCCTCACGCATCTGATCGGGATTCACCGACAATACATCACTCACGTTATTCACAAAAAACCCGATCCGACCTTTGGGTGCATGGCAGATAATAATTTTTTGATCCTGTTGATCAGAACTCACGATGCCCAGCCGTTTATGCAATGACCCGATCGTGACGATCTGTCCTCGTATGTTAATGACACCGTCCACCATTTCCGCCGCATCCGCTACAGGAGTGACCGGAGTCGTATCGATGATTTCGGCAACTTCTTCGATGTTGAACGCATATTCTTCACATCCGAGTTTAAAAATCACCACTTCCATCATCGCAGCGGCATCTTCGCTCGCAACCGAAACGTCATTATCGACAATAATATCGCTATTGCGTTCAAATAACCCTGCAATAGCGCCGTTTCCGATCAGCGAAATCAACGAATCTCCATTATGAATCACACCCGATACCATATTCTCTTCATTTCCCGTATTGATCGATTCAATGTCATTTTTCGAAAACTCCAGAATATCCACAATCTCATCGATCATTAATCCCAAAACTTTTCCCTGGAGCTGGGTAATCATAATTCTGTTTTTATCACTCGTATAGGGTTCAAATCCATAATAACGGCGCAGATCCGCAACGACAATGAGCTCTTCACGCAGCGACATCATCCCCAGAATCTCGGCTCCTGCCCCTGCCATCGGGGTGATATGAATAGCCGCGTTTAAAATTTCTCTCAAATTATCAATCGGCAGGGCGTATTCCTCCGCTCCCATTTTAAAAACGAGATAACGATTGCGCTCATTTTCTTGTGTGGAGGTCATGATTTCGTGCGTTGCTTTTTCAATAATACTCTGTGATTCAACCCGTACGGGGCGTATGGCTGCGATCAAATACTCCAGATTGACAATTTGAATCAGCGTATCATCATGATGAACAATCGCGATAATCGCTTCATCTTCACCCTCGAGATACTCAATCTTATTCTGATCAATCGTTAACGATACCGTTACCGCATCGACAAGCAGTGCCAGTGCGCTAAGCCCGGCATTCATCGTGATAACACGATTTTCCTGCAGTTTTCCGTCACACGGTTTCAATCCCAGCAAACGATTAAAGTCAAGCAATGTGACGATACCGCCGCCTACCGCACACAAACCGCGTACTTCCCTCGGGCTCAATGCCAACGAGGTAATCTCAGGAACACGAAGAATTTGACCGATAAAAGCGGTAGGAATACCAAACGAAACCTCATCATGCCGAATAATCAAAATTTCTTCGATAAGCATCGAAATTACCCTTGCTGAAGTTCATCCGCCATGACAGCGAGTTCTTCAACACCCTCGCCAATATGGCTGACCGTTTCAATAATCAATTCACTCGCTTTGCGGGACTCTTGTGCATTGCGTGCCGAGAGTTCAACGGCTTTTTGAATTTCGCTGATACCGATCAATCCTTGATTCAGCCCTTCGATATTTTGATCATTGATGGTTTTTAGCCCCGTAAAACGATCCAACAGATCAATCAACATCCCGGTAATTTTGTCAATCTCATGAATCAGTGTCGTAATCTGATCTTTTTCTCCCTCTTGGTTGACCAGCAGTTTGAGCCAATCGGTACGAACCGTATCAATCTCGGCATTCATCGATTCAATCGTATCGTTGATTTTCTCGGTGTTGGACTCCGAGTCTTTCGCCAAGTTGCGAATATCCGCACTAACAACGGCAAACCCTTTTCCAAAGTCGCCGGCACGTGCCGCTTCAATCGAACCGCTGATAGCAAGCATGTTCAGCTGAATAATACTATTGCTGATGCTCCCTACGGTTTTGTCCACGTTACGGGTCTCTTTGACAATCACATCCAGTTCGCTGCTCGCACTGCTTCCTTCCGTCATGGAGTTGGCAAAATCGGTACTGATACCGTTCATCTGCCCTTTTACATCGGCAAATGATGTTTTAAGCAGGTCAAAATTGCGGCGCGCAATTTCTATCAGCTTGTTAATATCTTTAGATGCCGCAAGGCCGCTTTCGAAAAGTTCTTTGTTTGCAAGGGCGCTTTGGTTCGTTGCTTGAGAAGAGGCTTCGATTTGATTCAAACCGCTCGTCACCTCTTTGAGAGAGAGTTGAATATCTTCCATCGACGAACTGATCGCATCGGCCGATGCCGCAATCTCTTCGGCCGATTTCATCGTATCGGTAGAGTATTTCAGCTCTTCGGAGAGGTTATTTAGCTCTTTGATATCCTCTTCCGTTTGCACCAAAGAGTTGGATTGCATTTCGATACTGTTCAGCGTTTTTTCAACCGATCGGGCAATTTCACTCGATGCGTCGGCAATCTCTTTGCTTCCGTCATTGATCTGTACGACCGCTTGTCCGAGGCTTTGGGTATAGCTGCTCATATTGCGAGCCGCTTCAACGGAATAAATAGCGATTTTCGTCAGCTCTTCCATTTTAAAACTAAGCTTACTTCCCCGTCCCCCTGTTTGTTCGATAATCTCCGTCGTACTCGTGATGCTCGTGATGATATTATCGATGCTCTCTTGAATTTTATTCACCAATTTAGAGATGAAATCGGCATTCTTTTCAGACTCTCCGGCGAGCGCTCTCGTTTCATCGGCAACGACGGCAAATCCTTTCCCGTGTTCTTTAGCGCGGCTTGCCTCGATGGCGGCATTGAGCGCAAGCAGATTGGTTTGATCCGCGATTTTAGCGATAAAACCGACCGCTTCTCCGATATTTTCAGACGAGGTTTTCAGCTCCTCCGATTTTTTTGAAGAGGTTTTAGCAACATTGACCGCCTGCGACATACGGGCAACCGACGTATTAATCGTCCCCACAGCCGCCATAATATTGTCCCCTGTAACCAAAGTTGAAGAGATTACGGTATCGATGCTGGAGGTCATCCGTCCGATATTAGAGTTGATCGCGCGGACATTTTTCAAGGCTTGTTCGCTCGCACCGCTGTTTTCTTCTGCTGCCGTTGCGATTTGTTCCATCGAACTTTTGAGCTGTTCAATCGCGCTGACACTCTCTTGGGCATTATCCAAAATGGTCGTAGCAACGCCGGCGATGCTCTCAGAAATTTGCTGCTGTTTCGCTAATGTCCGTTGACGCCGTTTGTCCGGACCCACACTGCCTACAGCTACCGGGGAATGTTCTGTTCGTTTTACTAGTGCCATATTCTCTCTCCTTAGTCAAGTGTCGCGTAAAGCGCTTCTGCTTTTTTAATATCATCTCGTGAAGGTTTAATTCGGATGGAAACGTATTTGACATTTCCATTTTTATCGGTTGAACGCAATACAGTGGCATACACCCAGTAAAAACCTCCCCCTCTGCGATTGTTTTTAACGAAACCTGTCCAAAATCCCTTGGCCTGAACATCATCCCACAACGATCGAAACGCAGCACGCGGCATATCAGGATGACGAACGACATTATGCGGTTGTCCTAGTAGCTCTTCGCGCTTAAACCCTGCAATTTTCAAAAAAGCATCGTTTGCATACGTGACAATCCCTTTTTCATCGGTTTCCGATAATAGATACAAATCATCGTACAACACTTCACCGTCATCTAAAAATGTAAGCCCTTCCAAATTGGCTGCATCGTCCGTTTTTGCCATTGTTTTCCCCTTCGTTACGACCTTAATAGCCAGTAGAATAGCGTTTCCACTCTGAAGAGCAACTTATAACATTCGGCAACGATTCGTATTCAGAGCTTTTTATCTGTATTCCCTAACCATAACCGCCGAAATCTCTACAATAAGGGGTAAGTTTTTCATCATTTTCTTCTGATCTTGGCAAAAATTGGATCGAAAACGATTATAATTTCAAAAAAAAGTACTTTTCATGAAACCGTTGCTCCTTTTCGTATCACTAACCCTTAGTATCTGGGCCTTTGAAGTCAATAATGGCAAAAGCCTCATCATCACCTTTGATGATCCGCACGGAATGGTAACGGTACACGACCGCAATATTTCCATTCTGCCTCATCCGCTTCGTGCGAGTGAAGGATTCGCCGTTCTTCCTATCGATTATTACGAACCAGCGCATCTGCTCAATGCCCAATGGAACAACGGTCAAGAAACCGTGCCATTTGATATTAATATCACCGCAGCTGCTTATCCTACCGAAGTACTCAGTGTGGACAGCAGCAAAGTAACACCGCCGCCTGAGGCCCTCCAGCGTATCGCGGACGAAAAAGCGGAAGCTGAAAAAATCTATAACACGATCACTCCAACTCGTTACTGGGACAAACCGTTTATACGTCCGATGGATTCTATTACCACAAGTGAGTACGGTTCGGCGCGCACCTATAACAATAGTCTAAAAAGTTATCATGGAGGGGTTGACTTCCGAGCGAAAACACCGTTGCCGATTCTGGCGTCCAATAGCGGTACGGTTGTTCTGGCAAAAGATCGTTATTATGCCGGGGGAACGATCATTATTGATCACGGCGAGGGGATATACACCTGTTATTTTCACATGAGCCGCTTCGATGTGCACATCGGAGATCACGTACAGCGAGGAGAGATCATCGGCTTGAGCGGTGATACCGGACGTATTACGGGACCCCATCTTCATTTTGGGGTGATGATTCAGGGGCTTCAAAGTGATCCTCTTCACTTTTTGGCGCAGGTAGATACCCTCTTTTCGAATCCGATGACCATGATCCAAAAGAGACCCAAAGCACACCAATACACAACCTTAAAATAGATACGATTTTTATCGTTTCTTATTATTTTTAGCTATAATCGACGGATAGCACAATTTGATCGATTAAGTAGGTCTCTTAATGATTACTAAAAGACACATATCTTTCCTTATTGCAACCATCGTGTTTCTCCCGGTGCTTCTCTTTGCCAAGCCGGCAGAACAGGTTACCCTTCAGCTTCGATGGCTTCATCAATTTCAATTTGCCGGTTACTATATGGCCAAACACAAAGGCTATTACCGTGATGCAGGGTTAAGTGTGACGATTTTAGAAGCCAATGATGCCCATCCTTATCCCGTTGAAGAAGTCGTCTCCGGACGGGCACAATACGGGATCGGGAATTCAGGGCTGATCAACGAACGTTTCAGCGGTAAACCGGTCGTGGTTCTCGCATCCATTTTTCAAACCTCCCCCAATGTCTGGATTTTACGGAAAGACTCCAATATCACCTCTCTTATCGATTTGGCCCACAAACGGCTGATGATGACGAAAAACATTGAAAATGCAGAGCTTATGGCCATTTTTATGAATGAAGGGATGGATATTAACAAACTCGATATTATTGACAGCACCTTTAATATCAATGATTTGATTGACCAAAAAGTCGATGCATTCAATGGCTATTTAAGCAACGAGCCCTATTATCTGACACAAAAAGGGATTGAATACGTCACGATTGACCCGAGAAAATACGGTGTCGATTTTTACAGCGACTGTCTTTTTACAAGCGAACAAGAGTTATACGAACATCCCGAACGGGTCAAAGCATTTCGAGAAGCGAGCTTAAAAGGGTGGGCCTATGCCATGGAACACCCCGAAGAAGCGATTGATGTCATTCTGTCGGAGTATTCACAAGCAAAAACACGAGAGCATCTGCGCTTTGAAGCCGAGGCAATCCATAATCTGATGGAGCCGGAGCTCATCGAAATCGGCCATATGAACGCTTCACGCTGGGAATATATTGCTCAAACTTACCATAAACTCGGATTTAATTCTTCTAAAAACGTTCCCAAAGGATTTCTCTACAATCCGCATAAACATGAAGATCTCACCTGGCTTTACTCTTTGCTAGCCGCTACTTCTATACTGCTCGTACTGGTTGGTTCTGTCACCTGGTATATCTATCGGCTCAATTGCAAAATAAAAGAACAGTCGATCCGCGATCCCTTAACCGGAGTGTATAATCGCCGATATCTCGATGAGACCCTTCCCAGGGAGATAGCGCGCGCCGAACGCGAATTGACCCCTTTATCGATTGTTATGCTTGATTTAGACCATTTCAAAAATATTAACGATAAGTATGGGCATGCCGTGGGAGACGATGTTCTCAAAAACACTGCGGGATCGATTCTCCGATCGATTCGCAAGAATGATTTTCTCTGCCGTTACGGAGGAGAAGAATTTATCATTGTGATGCCGGGAATGCCGATTGAACAAGCCTATGAGCGGATGGAAGCATGCCGTACGATGATTGAACAGATGAAAACGATGGACAAAAACAATCATGAAATCTCGATGACGATTTCGGGAGGTATCTCGACATTTAACGTCCACGGCATAACCCGAGATTCTCTCCTAAAAGCGGCAGATGATGCGCTATATTACAGCAAAGAACACGGGCGCAATCAAATCACCATTGCTGAACCTATCGCCCATCAAGGAGACATATGAAACGGCTCTTAGGTGCTGCTGCCCTATTGATCTCTCACCTGCACGCTTTTTCCACGACCAATATCCAATACCTGTACGGTGATTTTGAGGGGCCGACCTTTCTCGATACCCAAAGCGGTGCCAAACATACGGTGACGGCAGAACACTACCGTACCTGGGAATACGGGGATCTGTTTATGTTCGCCGACTACGTCTATGCCAAAGAGGGGTTACAGTTTACGCATCTCAAAAACGACCTCTACGGCGAAATTTCACCGCG